>JAYVDE010000117.1:0-2640 GCA_043749575.1 Burkholderiaceae bacterium
TGGCGCCGCAGACGCCACGCATCCTGCTGGCCACCGGGAAGCTCGTCGGCGAAGGTTTCGACCATCCGCCGCTGGATACCTTGGTGCTGGCCATGCCGATTTCGTGGAAAGGCACGCTTCAGCAGTACGCGGGCCGCCTGCACCGAGAACACGCCAGCAAGACCGATGTTCGGATCATCGACTTCGTCGACACCGGCCACCCGGCATTGCTGCGGATGTGGGACAAGCGGCAGCGAGGCTATCGCGCGATGGGGTATCGAATGGGCATCGACGCGGCCGTCGATGATGGCGTTTCGCCACCCGACCTTGTAGAGCCCGCGCCTGCAACTGTGCATTCGAAGCAGACGGCACTCTTGACATGAACCGCATCGCCCGATTTGTAAACGCTACGTGGATGCGATTTGATCCCCTGAAGCGCACCTGGAACCTCACGGCTTCCGATGACGCCTAGTGCCCTGAGGCGAGCCTTGCGGGTAGGGCTCATTCCGCCGAAGGCAAGCGATAATCGCCCGCATGTCCGGTCAGCATTCATATTCGGCGGCACTCTTCGGTTGGCGTTGGCGCAAGCCATCCGCCTGACCGACCTATTGCACCCGCAAGGGCGCACCAGACTCCCCACCCAGCACGTCGCGCCGGCCTCGCCAGCGACAGAAAAAGCGGGTATCAAAGCGGGTATCGAAACGGGGTGACATGGCAAATACCCAATGAAATCAATAGGATAGAGCGACCATGCTGCTGATGATCGACAACTACGACTCGTTCACCTACAACCTGGTGCAGTACTTCGGAGAGCTGGGCCAGGACGTGAAGGTGCTGCGCAACGACGAAATTTCGGCCCAAGAGATCGCTGCGCTGAAGCCTGAATACCTGGTGCTGTCGCCCGGGCCTTGTTCGCCCGCCGAGGCGGGGGTGTGTGTGCCGGCGATCCAGGCGCTGATCGGCACCCTGCCCATCCTGGGTGTGTGCCTGGGCCACCAGGCCATCGGCGCGGCGCTGGGCGGCCAGATCGTGCGCGCCCAGACACAGATGCACGGCAAGGCTGACGTGATCACCACCGACCAGCAAGGTGTCTACCTGGGCTTGCCGCAGCAGTTCAGCGTGGTTCGCTACCACTCGCTGGTGATAGAGCGCGCCAGCTGCCCGGACGCGCTGGTGGTCACTGCGACATCGCAGGACGGCGAGATCATGGGGGTGCGCCACCGCGAGCTGGCCGGCACCGCCCAACCGCTGGAGGGGGTGCAGTTTCATCCCGAGTCGATCCTGTCCGAGCACGGCCATGCCCTGCTGCGCAACTTTTTGAGCCTGGGGCGCGGCGCGTGATGATCCCGACGAGCGCCCCCAGGATGCACTCCGCAGGGCGCCGCCCGAAAGGCTCGCCATGAGCACGACCACCGTGGCTTATGGCGGCGGCGCGGCCACCGTGTCGCCCGGCGGGCTGGCGGTGGTCGACCTGCGCAGCGACACCGTCACCCGGCCGACACCGGCGATGCGCTCGGCGATGGCCGCCGCGGCGGTGGGCGACGATGTTTTCGGCGACGATCCCACGGTCAACACGCTGCAGGCGCGCATCGCCGCGCTGCTGGGCTTCGAAGCGGCGCTGTTCATGCCCAGCGGCACCGCCAGCAACCTCTGCGCGCTGCTGGCGCACTGCGGCCGCGGTGACGAATACATCGTCGGCCAACTGGCCCACACCTACCGCTACGAAGGGGGTGGTGGCGCGGTGTTGGGTGGGCTCCAGCCGCAGCCGATCACCCAGCAGCCCGACGGCACGCTCGACTTGGCCGAGGTCGAGGCCGCGATCAAGCCCGATGACGTGCACTTCGCCCGCTCCCGGCTGCTGGCGCTGGAGAACACCTGGAACGGCCAGGCCCTGCCGCTGGGCTACCTGGACGACGCCATCGCGCTGGCACGCCGGTGCGGCCTGGCCACGCATCTGGATGGTGCGCGCCTGTTCAACGCCGCGCTGGCCAGCGGCGTGCCGGCCGCGCGCCTGGCCCAAGGCTTCGACAGCGTCTCGGTCTGCTTCAGTAAAGGCCTGGGCGCGCCAGCCGGTTCGGCGCTGTGCGGCTCGCGCGCGTTCATCGCCCGCGCCCACCGCATCCGCAAGATGACCGGTGGCGGCATGCGCCAGGTCGGCCTGCTGGCCGCCTGCGCGCTGCATGCGCTGGACCACCATGTCGAGCGCCTGGCCGACGACCACGCCTTGGCCAGGCGCCTGGCCGCCGGCCTGGCCGCGCTGCCCGGCCTGGTGGTGACGCCGCCGCAGACCAACATCGTCTTCGCCCGGCTGGCCGACGGTGATGCCGCGCGGGGCGCTGCGCTGCTGGCCCATCTGCAGTCGCGCGGCGTGCTGGCCACCGGCCTGATCGGCCTGCGCTTTGTCACCCACCTGGACGTCGACGAGGCCGGCATCGCCCGTGCCGTCGCCGCCGTCGGTGAATTTTTCGCTGCCTGACCCTGTCACAAGGCCCGCCATGCCCATCACCAACACCGAAGCCCTGGCCCGCGTCATCGACCACCGCGAGATCTTCCACGACGAGATGCTGGCGCTGATGCGCCGCATCATGAGCGGCGAGATGTCGCCGGTGATGATGGCCGCGCTGCTGGTCGGCCTGCGGGTCAAAAAAGAGACCATCGGTG
>JAYVDE010000118.1:0-7365 GCA_043749575.1 Burkholderiaceae bacterium
CATCACCCAGTACCTGATCGGCGACGCCAACGACTACACCGGCAAGGGCTTGAGCGGTGGCCGGGTGGTGGTGCGGCCCAGCATCGACTTCCGCGGTGATTCAACCAAGAACATCATCATCGGCAACACCGCGCTGTATGGCGCGACCAGCGGCGAGGCCTTCTTTCGCGGCGTGGCGGGCGAGCGTTTCGCGGTGCGTTTGTCGGGCGCCACCGCGGTGGTCGAAGGCACCGGCGACCATGGCTGTGAATACATGACCGGCGGCACGGCGGTGGTGCTGGGCAAGACCGGGCGCAACTTTGCGGCCGGCATGTCGGGCGGCATCGCTTACGTCTACGACGAGGACGGCCTGTTCGCCAAACGCTGCAACCCGGCGATGGTCTCGCTGGTCAAGGTGTTGCCAGCCGACGAGCAGGCGGCCAGTGTCGACCGCGCGGTCTGGCACCACGGTGAGGCCGACGAAAACCTGCTGAAGGCGCTGATCGAGCAGCACCACAGTTGGACCGGCAGCCTGCGCGCCCGCGAGATCCTCGACGACTGGACCAGCGCGCGCGGCAAGTTTGTCAAGGTCTTCCCCAACGAGTACAAGCGCGCGCTGGGCGAGATCAACGCCATGAAGTTGGCCGCTTTGGCCAGCGACGAGACCATCGCCAAGGCCAAAGCCGAGACCCTGGCCAAAGCCGTCCCGGCCAAGTGATCCGGCACAAGAAGAATCGATAGGACCAGCATCATGGGAAAAGTCACCGGCTTCATGGAGTTCGAGCGTCTGGAACAGGGCTACGAGCCCGTGGCCCAGCGCCTGAAGACCTACAAAGAATTTGTCATCGGCCTGAACAACGATCAGGCCAAAGTGCAGGCCGCGCGCTGCATGGACTGCGGCACGCCGTTCTGCAACAGCGGCTGCCCGGTCAACAACATCATTCCGGACTTCAACGACCTGGTCTACCGGGGCGATTGGCAGAGCGCCATCACCGTGCTGCACAGCACCAACAACTTTCCCGAGTTCACCGGCCGCATCTGCCCGGCGCCTTGCGAGGCGGCCTGCACGCTCAACGTCAACGACGACGCGGTGGGCATCAAGAGCATCGAGCACGCGATCATCGACCGCGCCTGGGCCGAAGGCTGGGTCACGCCGATGGTGGCGGCCGTGAAGACGGGCAAAACCGTGGCCGTGGTCGGCTCGGGCCCGGCCGGGCTGGCGGCGGCGCAGCAACTGGCGCGGGTTGGCCATGCGGTGACGGTGTTCGAGAAGAACAGCCGCATCGGCGGCCTGCTGCGATACGGCATCCCCGACTTCAAGATGGAAAAGGCCCACATCGACCGCCGCGTGGCGCAGATGGAAGCCGAGGGCGTGGTCTTCAAGACCGGCGTGCTGGTGGGCGCCTGGCCGGCGGGCTCGAAGATCACCAACGACGCCAAGACCACCCTCAGTGCCGCCGATTTGAAGGCCCAGTTTGACGCGGTGGTCTTGACCGGTGGCAGTGAGCAGAGCCGCGACCTGCCGGTGCCCGGGCGTGACCTGGACGGCGTGCACTACGCGATGGAATTTCTGCCGATGCAGAACAAGGTCAATGCCGGCGACAAGTTTCCGTCGGGCAAGGGCGGCCAGATCATGGCCAGCGGCAAGCACGTGATCGTGATCGGCGGCGGCGACACCGGCAGCGATTGCGTGGGCACCAGCAACCGCCATGGCGCGGCCAGCGTGACCCAGTTTGAGGTGATGCCCCAGCCGCCCGAGCAGGAGAACAAGCCGCTGGTCTGGCCTTACTGGCCGACCAAGCTGCGCACCAGCAGCAGCCACGACGAGGGCTGCCAGCGCGAGTTCGCCATCGCCACCAAGGAGTTTGTGGCGGGTACCGGCAAGGACAAGGGCCGGATAGTCGGCCTGAAAACCGTGCACATCGAGCTCAAAGACGGCAAGTTCGTCGAGATCGCCGGCACCGAGCAGGACTACAAGGCCGATTTGGTGCTGCTTGCGATGGGCTTCACCAACCCGGTGGCTTCGGTGTTAGATGCCTTCGGCGTGGCCAAGGACAACCGCGGCAATGCCAAAACCCACACCGACGAGGGCGGCTACCGCACCAATGTCGACAAGGTCTTTGCCGCGGGCGACATGCGGCGCGGCCAGAGCCTGGTGGTCTGGGCGATCCGCGAAGGCCGCCAGGCCGCGCGTGAGGTCGATGCCAGCTTGATGGGCAGCAGCACGCTGCCGCGCTGAGCGCGGCCGGCGGCACCGGCACGGGCGGCACAGGCGGCACAGGCGGCACGGGCGGCGGCCGGACGGGCAAGCGCCAGGCTTTCCGGCAAGACGATGGACACCCAGCGACCCGGGCATTCTCCTGGGCCACTTGTTTTCGGCGCTGCGATCCGCCGCTGCGGACAGACAGCGCCCGGTTCCAATGCACGCGCACGACGTGCCGAAGTGCGGGCCCATCCCGGCAGCGGCCGCCTATCTGGCTCTGCTGGCAAAGGGCGCCTGGTATCCATCCCAGGTCACGCGGCCGCCCTCGTGACCTGCCCCGCAAAACAAACCCATATCAATCCTGTTTCTGTGATTCAATGGAAACTGAGTTGATGGCAAGAATTTAGGGGGGATGGAAAAAATGAAATTGAATATAAAAGCTGCCCCGATAGGCGATCATCGTGAAAGCTGAGCCGGTTGCAGGCATCCAGCCTGCCGTGCTCCGGTGGGCGCGTGAATCCATCGGCATGTCGGTGGAAGATGTCGCGATCAAACTCAAGCGCCCGCCTGAAGATATCCGGGCTTGGGAGTCTTCTGGCGGCGCCGCCCCTACTTATGTGCAGTTGGAGACCTTGGCCTACAAGGTGCTCAAACGGCCACTGGCCGTGTTCTTTCTGCCGGAGCCGCCACAAGAGGTGCCGCCCAAACGAGAGTTCCGAACCTTGCCCGACGCGGAACTCCAAGCGCTGCATGCTGATACCCATATGCAGGTTCGAAGGGCCCACGCGTTTCAACTCACTTTGCGCGAAATATTCGACGGCGGCAACCCCGCTGAACGGCAACGGCTGCTTCAGGCCCGATTGGATGTGGCGGGTTCAGTGCTCCACCAAGCCAAGGCGGTTCGTGAGGGCTTGGGTGTTTTGCTGCACGATCAAATCACCTGGCGATCTGATGAGGTGGCGCTCAAGCGCTGGCGGGAATCTGTTGAAGGGCTGGGCGTCTTTGTGTTCAAGGCGCCATTCAAGCAGAAAGACATTTCAGGCTTCTGCTTGCCCGCCGATGACTTTCCGCTGATCTACTTGAATAACAGCACCACCAAAACCCGCCAGACCTTCAGCCTGATGCATGAACTGGCGCACTTGCTGCTGAATGTGGCCGGCATCTCCAAATTCGACACCGGGTACATCCGCCGGCTCCCTGCCGCCGCGCAGCGGGTGGAGGTCTTTTGCAATCAAATGGCCGCTGAAATGTTGATGCCATCCGACGACTTTGCCGCTCAGGCCAAGGCGCTTCCTGACAATGTGGAAGCTCTGCCTGACCATGTGTTCGCCGATCTGGGCAGTCGATACGGTGTCAGCCGAGAGGCGGTACTTCGGCGCTTTTTGGATCTGGGTCGTGTGGGCCACGCATTTTATGAAGCCAAGGCCAAGTTCTGGGCTGGCCAGAAGAAAGCGGGCTCTGGCGGCGACTGGTATGCCTCGCAAAACACTTACCTCAGTGAGCGATTGGCGCGCGAGGTGGTCAGCCGGCACTACCGCAACCAGATCAGCGTAGAGCAAGCGTCTGAATACCTAGGCATCAAGGCCAGAAACTTCGCCGGGCTGGAGCAACGCATCCTGCAAGGGGCGGCTGCATGATCTATGTGTTTGATACCAGTTCTCTCAGCAAGCTCAAACATTTTTTTCCGGGTGTGTTCAAGTCTGTCTGGGCGGGGTTGGACGCGCTGGTGCTGTCTGGCAAGCTGATTTCTACCCGCGAGGTGTGGAACGAAATTGAGCGATTCGATGTTGACGCGCACACCAACAATTGGCTCAAGCTGCGCAAGCACTTGTTCACCACGCCGACCGGGCCTGAACTACAGTTTGTCGCCCAGATTTTTAAGACCCCACATTTCCAGGCCTTGATCGGCGAGAAGCAGCGTCTGACGGGGACGCCGGTGGCCGACCCCTTCGTGATTGCCTGCGCCAAAGTGCGTGGTGGCACGGTGGTCACGGAAGAGCGGCTGAAACCCCACGCAGCCAAGATTCCCAACGTGTGCCAGCACTTTTCTGTGCCTTGCATGGACCTTGAAACTTTCATGCAGCAGCAGGGCTGGAGCTTCTGAGATGGCGGGACAACAAAAACTCGAACTCACCTGGATCGGTAAAGACCAGCGGCCGCGGCTGGAGCCGCGCATCTTGCTGGAAGACCCGGCGCGCAGCTACCACGCGAAGCAGCGGGTGACGGATGGCGATGTTTTCGACAACCGGCTGATCAAGGGCGACAACCTGCTGGCGCTGAAGGCGCTGGAGGCAGAGTTCACCGGCAAGGTGAAGTGTGTGTTCATCGACCCGCCGTACAACACCGGCAGCGCGTTTACGCACTATGACGACGGGCTGGAGCATTCGATCTGGCTGGGGCTGATGCGCGACCGGCTGGAGATCATCCGGCGCTTGTTGGCAGACGACGGCTCGCTGTGGATCACGATTGACGATAACGAGGCGCATTACCTTAAGGTGATGTGTGATGAGGTGTTTGGACGCAAGAACTTCTTGGCGGATGTAATCTGGGAAAAAGCAGATAGCCCTAGGTCGGATGCCAAGTATTTTTCCAATAGACATGATCACGTCTTAGTCTGGGCGAAGGTTGTTGAAAATGTGACCATCAATCGATTGAAACAGGCTGATGCTCCGTCACACTACAACAAAGTTGATTCGATGGGGCGCATCTACTATTTGAAACCATTAAGGGCAATGGGAGCGGATGGTCATAGAGATAAGCGACCGTCGATGTATTACTCAATTGATGCGCCGGATGGGGCGCTTGTTTATCCAAAGAATCCAGATGGTTCGGATAGTCGTTGGCAATGGGGTTTGGAGAAAGTTAAGGCCGAGTCTGAAAGAATTGAATTTGTTAAGACAAGAGACGGATGGAGTGTCTATTTCAGGATTTACTTCGAAGACACTGATGGACGGCCGCCTGAAACTATTTGGCCCCATAGAGACGTCGGGTCAAATAGAACTTCAAAGAAAGAAATTAAGGATCTATTTGGATCTGAC
Source organism: Burkholderiaceae bacterium (assembly GCA_043749575.1). Classification (GTDB taxonomy): domain Bacteria; phylum Pseudomonadota; class Gammaproteobacteria; order Burkholderiales; family Burkholderiaceae_C; genus Pseudaquabacterium. Next base: position 5,221 of record JAYVDE010000118.1, read on the forward strand.
ATATTTGACACTCCAAAACCCGAAGCATTGATTTCAAGAGCAATTGACATTTCCACCAACCCAGGTGATCTAGTCCTCGATTCCTTCGCCGGCTCCGGCACCACCGGCGCCGTAGCCCACAAAATGGGCCGCCGCTGGATCATGGTGGAGCTGGGTGAGCACTGCCACACCCACATCGTTCCCCGCCTGCAAAAGGTGATAGCCGGGCAAGACCCGGGCGGCGTGACGCAGACCACCGGCTGGCCCGGCGGTGGCGGCTTCCGCTACTACGAGCTGGCGCCCACGCTGCTGTGCACCGACCGCTGGGGCAACCTGGTGATCAACCCCGAATACGACGCCGCCATGCTGGCGGCGGCCATGTGCAAACTGGAAGGCTTCACCTACGCGCCCAGCGAGCTGCTGTGGTGGCAGCAGGGCCACAGCAGCGAGCGCGATTTCATCGTCGTGACCACGCAGACACTGAGTGCCGAGCAACTGGAGGCGCTGAGTACCGAGGTGGGCGAGGATCGCTCGCTGCTGGTGTGTTGCGCGGCGTACCGGGGTGTGAATGCGGAGCAGGCCGCCATCCGCTGGCCCAAGCTCACCCTCAAGAAAATCCCCAAGATGGTGAAAGACCGCTGCGAGTGGGGCCACGACGACTACAGCCTCAACGTGGCCAACCTGCCGATGGCGCAGAAGCCGGCGCTTGCAGTGGCTGCGCAAGATGAGCTATTTGGCGGAGATGGCGCATGAGCCGGGCGCCTGCGCCGCCGCCACCTGCCGCGCCAGCGGGTGGCGAGTTTGTGTTGTTCCAGACCGAAGACGCACAAACCCGGGTGCAGGTGCGCCTGATCGACGGCGTGTTGTGGCTGTCTCAGCGGCAGATGGCCGAGCTTTACCTGAAGGACGTGCGCACGGTCAACGAGCACTTGAAGAACGTCTACGCCGACGGGGAGCTGAACCCGGACGCAACCATCCGGAAATTCCGGATAGTTGCCCGGGAAGGCGCGCGGGACGTGGAAAGGCTGGTAGACCACTACAACCTGGACGCCGTGTTGCAGGTGGGTTACCGGGTGCGCTCGCCGCGAGGCGCGCAGTTCCGCCAGTGGGCCACTGACACGCTCAAGCGCTACCTGGTCAAGGGCTTTGTGCTGGACGATGAGCGCTTCAAGCGGGGGGCCGATGCCGACTACTTTGAAGAGCTGCTGGCGCGCATTCGCGACATACGCTCGTCAGAGAAGATGTTCTGGCGCAAGGTGCTGGACATCTACGCCACCAGCGTGGATTACGACCCCAGCGCCGAAGCTTCGCAGCGCTTTTTTGCCACCGTGCAGAACAAGATGCACTGGGCCGCGCACGGCCACACTGCCGCCGAACTGATTGCATTGCGGGTGGACGCCAGCAAGCCACATGCCGGTTTGCTCACCTGGGCGGCGGCGCCGGCGGGTGGCGCGCCGCGCAAGGCGGATGTGGTGGTGGCCAAGAACTACCTGACGGAAGACGAACTGCAGGTGCTCAACCGCATCGTCACTGCCTATCTGGAATTTGCCGAACTGCAGGCGCTGAACCGCCAGTCGGTGACCATGGCGCAGTGGATCGTCAAGCTGGACGACTTCTTGCGCCTGTCGGGCCGCGAGATCCTGACGCACGCCGGGCGCATGACAGCCGAGGCGGCGCAAGGCAAGGCCGAGGCGGCGTTTGAGGTCTACCGCCAGCAACAGCGTGCAGTGCCCAGCCGGGCCGAGCATGACTTTGAGGCCACCTTGCTCCAGCCGGTAAAGGCACTGGAAAAGCGCGTGCCGAAAGCGCCAACACCGAAGAAGCCGGCACCGGCCAAAACACCGAAGTCCAACAAAAAGGGCAGCGCATGAGTCAGCGTGAAGTCAACGCCATCACCGGCCGCCTGAGCCTGCGGGCGCCGCAACATGAATCCTTGAAGCAGCTGGCCAGCGCCATCGAGGCCGCGCCCGCCATGCTGCAGCACGAGCGCGACGCCGCCACGGTGGGCGCGGTGCTGGCGACATTGAAAGGCCTGTTTCCCAAGCTGCAAGACTTTGAACGCGAGTTTCCGTCGCTGTGTTTTGCGCTGGCCACCGGCGTGGGCAAGACGCGGCTGATGGGCGCGTTCATCAGCTACCTGTTTCAGGCGCACGGCATCCGGCACTT
>JAYVDE010000119.1:0-2632 GCA_043749575.1 Burkholderiaceae bacterium
CGGCGGCAAGTGCGTGAAGCCGTCGCTGCGAAAGCGCTGCACCCGGCCACCCTCGTGGTCGACGCAGACCAGCATGTCGGGCCGGATCGCCTTGATCTCGGCGGTCAGCGCCGTCAGCTGCGCCCGGTCGACCCAGTTGCGGGCGAACAGAATCAGCCCGCCCGTCAACGGGTGCTTCAGGCGGCGGCGGTCGGCGGCGTTGAGCGTCGTGCCGGCGATGTCGAGCACCACGCAAGCGTGGCCGGTGACGTGGTCTTGGGTCATGGTGTCGGGGCTTTCATGAGAAACAAACGCCGGGCCGCCCCACCTGTTTCTCCTCCCCCTCGGGGGGGCGGACGCCGCAAGCGGCGGCCTTGGGGGCAAATTCCACCACCACGAAGGAGGCGGCGTAGTCGGTTTCGTCGGTCAGGGTGACCTGGGCCTGCAGGCCGCGCGCGCTGAACCAGTCGGCCAGTGCGCCGTTGAGCTGCACAAAGGGCTGGCCGCTGGGCTGGTTGAGGATCTCGCAAGCGCGCCAAGTCATCGGCATGCGCATGCCCAGCCCGATGGCCTTGGAGAACGCCTCCTTGGCCGAAAAACGCGTGGCCAGGTAGGCGATGCCACGCACCTCGGCCCGGCCGCGGCGGGCGTGAAATACCTGCAGCTCGGCCGGGCCCAGCACCTTCTCGGCGAAGCGGTCACCCCGGCGCGCCAGCGTCGCCCGCAGGCGGCGGATGTCGCAGATGTCGGTGCCGATGCCGAAGATCATGGCAGGACGGGGCGTCCGCCGCCGGGCCGCCCCAAGGCGGACACCCGCCCTCGGGGGGGCGACGCCGCAGGCGTCTCGGGGGCCATGAATGCCCGCTGGATGCAGCGCTGGTAGTCGCGCACCGCCTCAGTCAGGCCCAGTTCCAGCGCATCGGCGATCAGCGCGTGGCCGATCGACACCTCCAGCACGCCCGGCACGGCGCGCAGGAAATCAGCCAGGTTGTCGCGGTTCAGGTCGTGGCCGGCGTTGATTTGCAGCCCGCAGGCCAGCGCGGCCTCGGCCGTCGCCGTGTAACGCGCCAGCACCTCGGCTTGGCGCGGCGTGCCATGGGCGCTGGCGTAGGCCTCGGTGTAGAGCTCGACCCGCTCGGCGCCGCTGGCGCGCGCAGCCGCCATCAGCGCGGGGATCGGGTCCATGAACAGGCTGACCCGCACGCCCAGCGCCTGGGCCTCGGCGATCAGCGGTTGCAGACGCGCCAGGTCGTCGGGAAAGCTCCAGCCATGGTCGCTGGTGAACTGGTCTTCGCTGTCGGGCACGAAGGTCACCTGGTGCGGCCGAAACTCGCGCACGAAGGGCATCAGGTTCTGCAAGGGGTTGCCCTCGATGTTGTACTCGGCCCCGGGCCATTGCATCATCAGCGCGGCCAGGTCGTGCACGTCATGGGGCCGGATGTGGCGCCCATCGGGCCGCGGGTGCACGGTGATGCCCTGCGCGCCGGCCTGCAGCGCCTGGCGCGACAGCCGCAGCACATCGGGCACACCCAGCTGGCGGGTATTGCGCAGCAGCGCGATCTTGTTGACGTTGACCGACAGCGCGGTGCGGTGCGGCCGGGCATGGGCCTCGGGAGCGACAAGCGGATTCATGGCAGGCCGGGTGGGGCGGTGAGGTTGGCAGTGCGAGACGACGGGCTGTCGAGCAGCCGCCGCAGGTCCAGCATCAGCTGCCGGGTGCGCAGCGGTGGCGAGCCCAGATGATAGTGAAGCACGGCGCGCAGCTGCGACTTGAGTTGCGGCAAGGCGTCGGCGCAGGCGCTGCGCAGCGCGGCGCCGTCGTGCTGGTCCAGCGCGGCCTGCAGCGCCAGGCACTGGGTGCCACTGAGTTGGCCGCTGGGTTGGCCGCTGGATGCGCCGCTGGATGGGCTGACATCCGCGCCGCCGAACCCGCCCCCGCACTCGGCCGCGGCGTGCGCGCCGCCGGCGCTGACCAGTCCGGCCTCGGCCTGCAGCAGGTAGCCGGCGGCGGGCTGCACCGGCTGCTGGGTCGTGGTGGTGCAGGCCAGATTGGGCAGCACGCCGGTCTCGCGCAGCAGCACCAGCTCGAAGGCGCGCAGCGCGGCTTCGTCATCGGCCCGCGCCAGCGCGGCCAGGGTGTCGCCGTAGGCGTCAAACAGCCGCTCGTGCGGATCGCCGCGCGCCAGCGCCTTCATCAGCAGCTCATTGAGGTAGAAGCCGCTGAACAGACGCGCCGCCGGCAAGGGCGCGCCAGCCCCGGCGAATTCGGCCGAGCGCAGCGTGAGGATGTCGGCGCCCTCCTCGGTCTTGGGCCGGCCGGTGGCCACCAGCAAGCGCTGGAACGGCATCAACACCGGCCGCAGCTGCGAATACGGCCGCTTGGCGCCCTTGGCCACCGCCGCCACCCGACCATGCTCGCGGGTGAACAAATCCAGGATCAGGCTGGTCTCGCTCCAGTCCCACTGGTGCAGCACATACGCAAACTGGTGGATGGCTCGGGTCACCATGCGGCGCGCCGCCTGCTCACTCGTAGCCGTAGGACCGCAGGTGCTCCTCACTGTCGGCCCAGCCCGAGCGCACCTTGACCCACAGCTCCAGAAAGACTTTATTGCCGGTCAGGTTCTCCAACTCCACCCGGGTTTCGCTGCCGATG
>JAYVDE010000120.1:0-2631 GCA_043749575.1 Burkholderiaceae bacterium
CCCCCAGCCCGGCGGCAGGCAGCACGTCGGTCGCCTCACCGGCTGCAGCCGCGCCTCGCCGCAACACCGCCCTGGCAGCCGGCGGCGTGGCCGTGGCGCTGATCGGGCTGGCGGTCGGTGCTTACCTGTGGCTCAGCCCGTCGCCCAAGGTCGCCACCGCGCCAGACGCTGCGAGTGCGGCTGCGGCTGCAGCCCTGACGCCGACAAGGACCACGACACAGCCGACGCCACCGGCCACCCAGTCGCCGGTTGCAGCGCCGCCAGCGGCCGCCGCGACCACATCGACCGCTTTCGACGTCGGTGGCGAATTCGACCGTGTCGTGCAGGCGCAAACAACCAGCTTCATGTTGCAAGCGCAGGCCGTCAAACCCAAGATGCGCATCGGCCGCGACGATCTGGCGTTTTCAGTGCAGTCCGAGCGCGATGGCTTCCTGTACGTGTTGGCCTATGGGTCAGACGGTGCGCTGACCCTGCTGTACCCCAACACCGAGTCCGGATCACTGAAGATCCGCAAGGGCCAGACCCTCAAGCTGCCGCAGCCGCCCATCGTCTTCGAGACCACCGAGCCTGCAGGGGCGGGTTTGCTGCTGGTGATGGTGTCGGCGCGCCAGCGCGACCACACCGCCTTGGCGCCACGCAAGGAGGGGCCGTTCCGGCACTTTCCCACGGGTGCCGATGCGGCCCGGATCGCAGCAATGCACTCCGAGATAAAACCCCTGTTGGCCGGACGCGCCATCTGCCCCACCGCGAGCCCGTGCGACGACGAATTTGGTGCCGCGGTGATCCAGGTCGAAACCGTCCGCTGAGCTTGATTGAGTGAGTGCGAGCAGCACCCAGCCGATTTCACCGCCATCAACCCCAACGCCAAGATGTTCGTGGCCAGCGGCATCGGACCGTTTTCGGGCCAATGTGTGCACTTCAAGCACTTCGCGCCCGAACCCAAGGCCCACAGGCTGAAACGCTACGAATTCGAAGCCTGGCGCCATTGGACGTTGCTGGATGCCCACCTCGGGCCGTGCCGCTACATGCTGGGCAAGGCCTGCAGGCTGGTCGACACGGCGGTGTGGGGCTGGGTGCGGGTGCTGCCCTTCGTGCTGGGCGCCGAGGCTTCGGCCCAGCTGCCCAAGGTCAAAGGCCTGCTCGACGAGGTCAACGCCCGGCCGGCGGCGCAGCGCGCCGAAGCGCTGAAGACCCGCCATGCCTTCAAGGCCGAGATGGACGACGCGGCGCGCGCGGCGATGTTTGCGCAGCATGCGCGGCTGGCCAGCTGACGACTGACTGAGTGACTGAGTGACTGAGCGAGCCCGGCAACCCTCGCGCTCAGCAGCAGCGATATCAGGGTCGCGTTCCCCGGCGCAGTCGCGCGACCAAGGTCGCAACGGCAAGCACGGGCAGCAAAATAATCAGGTTCGAAACCAGTCCAGCGAGGATGGCCTCGGTGAGACTTGCAGAGCCTCTGGCCATGGTGCTGGGCAGCATCACGGCCACGAACACCACACCCAAGGCCAATGGCAGCGCGCGCCCTGTCACGGCAGAGGTTCTGCGCATCGTGACCACCAGGGCGATCATCAATCCGATGCGAAACAGGTCGGTCAGTTGCGAAAGCACAAGATCGATCAAGACGGCGTTTCCTTGGCTTCATGCATTCGCGATCAAAGCGCGGTGCTGTTGGTTTGCCCCGCTGCGTTCAGGTCAGCAACGGGAGCTTGATGACCGGGCCGGGGTCGCAAATGAAACCACAGCCCGGCCATCGAGTCGGCTCTATCGAGCCGAGTCGTCGGCGAAGATGTCTTTCTTATGGGTACCGCCCGGCACGAACAGCGTACCGATCACCACGGTCATCACGGCAATCACGATCGCGTACCACAACCCGGAATAGATGTTGCCGGTCTGGGCGGAGATGGCGAATGCGGTGGCTGGCATCAGGCCGCCAAACCAGCCGTTGCCGATGTGGTAGGGCAGTGACAAGCCAGAGTAACGGATGCGGGTCGGGAACAGCTCGACCAGCATGGCCGCAATCGGTCCGTAGACCATCGTCACCAGGATGACGAGGTAGGTCAGGATCAGGATGATCGTCAGCTTTTGCGCCGTGAAGATGTCGATGAAGTTCTGTGCCTTGGCAATCGTGGTGTTGTCGGCCGGCACCATCGGATAACCTGCCTTCTTGAGCGCAGCGTTCAGGCTGCTGTCGAAGGTGGCTTTGGCTTTCTTCAGATCGTCGCCGCTCAACTTGCTGGCGTCATACGACTCGATGGCGGTGTCACCGACCTTCACGACGGTCACCATGCCTTGGGCGCCCTCAACGGTGGAGTAGTTCACCGAAGTGCGTGCCAATTGGGCCTTGGCGATGTCGCAAGACGACGTGAACTTGACCGTACCGGTCGGGTTGAACTGGAACGAGCAGTCTTTCGGCGACACGTTTACCGTGACCGGGGTCTGGTGCGCTGCGTAGATGGCCGGGTTGGCAGTCTTGGTCAGAAAACCAAACACCGGCAGGAAGGTGACTGCAGCGAGCAGGCAGCCCGCCAGAATGATCGGCTTGCGGCCAATACGGTCGGACAGCGCGCCGAAGACCAAGAAGCCGCCGGTGCCCAGGATCAGCGACCACGCCACCATGACGTTGGCGGTGAA
>JAYVDE010000121.1:0-7343 GCA_043749575.1 Burkholderiaceae bacterium
GGTCGAGCTCGGGCGTCGGTTGCAAGGGCAGCAGGTCGGTGCGCAGCGTCGCCAGCAGGGCCCGCACCTGCTCCATCAACCGCTGGCCATCGGCGTTGCTGCCGGGCTGCAGCCGCTCCAGCGCCGGGTCGACCAGCGCCAGCAGGCGATCGGCATCGGCCAGCCGGGCAGCGGCGGCTAGCTGCAACTGGTGCAGTTCGGCATCGGGCCGCGGGCTCTGCGCCAGCAGCACCACCTGGCGGCCGGCCAGCCCGCGCAACAGCAACAGGTTGCGGTGCAGCGCCGGCAGCTGGTGCAACGCCAGCTGGCTGATGGCGGCCTGCGCCGGGTCTTCGGTCAGCAGCACGCCGGAGCTGTCGACGGCGTGCTGGCGAATCGCCACCAGCGCATCGCTGGCCTGGCGCAGCTGGCGCAGCCGCGTGGCGGGCTCCAGCGTCGACGAGGCGGCCAGGCGGTCGAGCACCGGCTGGTGAAGCTGCAGCATCTTCAACATGGGCAGGCCGCGCTGATCGGCCGCGGCCACCGCCTGCAGCAGCGGCTGGAGGGCGGGGGCCGGCAGCTCGGTGGCCGGGGCCTTGCCGGACTCCAGCGCCTGACGTTGCACATCCAGTGCGCCCGCCAGCCGGTAAGCCGACTCGGCCACCACCAGCCCGGCGATGCGCTTGCCCAGCAGGTCGACCGTGGCGTTGCGGTCGAGGATCTGCACGATCAACAGCGGCACCAGCGGCAGCGCCAGCACGATCACCAGCAGCGCCATCTTCATGCGCAGCGACCACCTCCGCATGGCCCGCACGCCGACGGCCCAGACCCCGTGGTGGGCAAAAAACTCGCGCGCCGCGCGCCACGACGCCTGGCGGGCCTGGCGGGATATGACGAATGACGAGCCAGGCAAATGCATCGGGTGACCTCTTGCGATTGTGGTGAACAACGCGGTCGGCTGGCGACCGGCACGGGTGCGGGTTGTCTGCCCCCGCTCGGCGCAGCACCGCAGCGGCCCCGCGGCAAAGGTGCGGGACGCCCTGCCATCGCTATCGGCCTGGCCGGCGGCGACTTGAGGCCCCGGGCCGCGCTGCCGGGGCAAGCGGCAACCGGCAGGCTGCAGGCGGCGGGGCGCGCTGGCGAGCGCTGCAGCCCGGCCGAAAAGCCCGGACAGGCGCCACAAAGCCGCCACGCTGGGGCCCCTGCGGCGAGGCGGGCCCGCTTCAGTATCCCGAGCGGCGACCGATAAGCCAGCAAGGTGTTCGGCGACACCACGGCCTGCATCTCGAAGGCCTGGTGCCGCAGCACCCGCAGCGTCCTTCCAGCAGTACGAAAGAACGATGAAAAATAAGACTTCACTGCTGATCACTGATCCGTCCCACGGCGGCCCACCGCCCAGCAGCGGCCGCCGCATGAGGTGGCTGGTCGCGGCCGCGCTGGCGGTGCCGGGCGGCGCGGCGCTGGCCTGGCATGGCGGCCCGGCCGGCCTGCTGGGGCTGGCGCTGGCCGCCACGCTGCTGCCGTGGCTGCTGCGGGGCGCCGCCAGCGGTGGCCCGCACGCGGCCGGCCAAGCCCTGGACGAGCCCGTCGTCAGTGGCGGGCGGGTCGGCACCGAAGTGATGGTGGCGCAGGTGGTGCCGGTGTGGGGCAAGCAACTCGACGTCACCCGCAACGCGGCCACCGACGGCCTGGGCAGCTTGCTGGAAACCTTTGCCAACATGGCCGGCACGCTGAGCACGCTGGCCAGCCAGCTGGACCAGGGCGCGCCGACGCTGGACGCCGGCGCAATCGACGGTGTGTTGGCCGAGGGCTCGCCCGGCCACGCCGCACTGGCCGCACTGCTGGCGCCCAGCCAACGGGCGTTTGCGCAGCGCGATGCCGCGGTGGCCGAGCTGACCCGCTGTGCCGACGCAGTGACCGAACTGCGCCAACTCGGTCGGCAGGCCCGCGAGATCGGCAAACACACCCGGCTGGTGGCCTTCAACGCGTCGATCGAGGCCAATCGCGGCAGCGGTCAAGGCGGCCCCCGCAGCGACAGCGGCTCGCAGGCCGTGGCCAACGAGACCCGCATGCTGGCCAGCCGCATGGCCGAGGTGGGCGAGCAGATCGAACGCCTGGTCTCGCGGCTGGAGAAGACCTTGTCGCCGGCGCGGCTGCACGGCGAGATCACCGACACCCCGGCCGACGAGCTGCAGCTGGAACTGAGCTTGCGCGCCCGCCAGTCGCTCAACGCGCTGATCACCGGCCTGGGCGGTGCGCTGCACAGCTCGGGCGAGGTGCGGGCAGCCGCGTCGGCGCTGCAGGCCCAGCTGGAAGAAACCTTCGTGATGTTCCAGTTCGGCGACCGCATCAACCAGATGCTGGAGATCGTCAGCAAGGACATGCAGCAGTTCAGCCGCTGGGTGGCCGCCAACCCCTACGCCACGCAGAGCGACGCGGCCGAGTGGCTGGCCAACCTGGAGCGCACCTACACGACGGACGAGCAGCGCTCGAAACACCACGGCAACGTGCACGTCGACCGCGGCAGCCAGGTTGATTTCTTCTGACTGCCCCGCTCCCCCGGGAACCTGAACCCGCGCAACGCCCTGAACCGCTGAACAACCGAAGGCAGGAACCATGAGCAAGACCGTGTTGATCGTGGACACCTCTGGCAGCTTTCGCGCCGTGGTGAAGCTGGTCTTGCGGCTGGCCGGCTACGACGTGGTGGAGGCGGTGGACGGTAGGGACGCTGTCAGCAAACTCACCGGACAGCCGCTGAACCTGATCGTCTGCGACCTGAACATGCCGCACATGGACGGCTTGAGCTTGCTGCGCCACCTCCAGGGCGGCGGGCCCTACAAGAATTTGCCGGTGATCCTGCTGACTACTGAAAGCCAGGCCAGCAAGAAAGCCGAAGGCCGCGCCGCCGGCGCCCGCGCCTGGATCACCAAGCCGTTCCAGCCGTCGGCACTGGTCGCGGCGGTCCACAAGCTCTGCATCTGAAGCCATGACCGCCGGGCTCGCCATCGCAGCCGCAGGGTGGTCGGCTGGTCGGCTGCCGGCGGCAACACGGTGCCAGCGCATGGGCGGCGCCCAAGTGACGCCGCTTCGCAGCCCTTCTCGGGCAACCCGCGTCCGTCGCGCGCGTGCAGCATCGCAGGAGGGCAAGCCGCATGACGGGCGGCAGCTGGGTGGGCTTGGCGGCGGTCGTACTGCGGGCCGGCCGCTGCTTGCCGCCCGGTGTCAACCCGCCTTGCTGTTTTGCTGCCTCTCTGCCTGCTGCCTAGCCGACTACCCGGTTACCCCTCGGATCGCCAGATCGCCTTGATCGCCACGCCATGACCCTGCCTGCCGCCACCTCGCCACCCGCCGCCCAAGGCCACCGCTGGTCGCGCCTGCTGCTGGCGCCCGGCGCCCGGCTGATGTTCGCGCTGCCGATGTCGGCCAAGCTGGCGCTGCTGGCGGTGTCGGTGCTGCTGCCGATGGCCGCGCTGATGGTCTTGGCGTTGCAGGACAAAAGGGTGCAGCGCCAGTTCGCGGCGACCGAACTGCAGGGCGTGGCGGTGGCCGACCGGCTGCTGCCACTGGTGTTGGAAACCCAGAAACACCGCGGCCTGACGGCCCGCGTGTTGGCCGGCAACGCCGCCGCCGAGGCCCCGCGCACCGAAACCCGGCAGGCACTGCAGGTCGCCGTCAAGGCGCTCGACCAGCGGCTGGCGCAGCCGATGCACTACCGGCTGGACGACGCCTGGACGCCGCTGCGCCAGCAGCTGCTGGCGCTGGCCGAGGGCCGCCACCCCCAAGAGGCGCCCGCCAGCTTCGCACTGCACACCGACCTGGTCGAAGGCCTGCGCCTGCTGGCGCTGCTCAACGGCGACCGCTCGGGCCTGGTGCTCGACCCCGAGGCCCGCTCCTACTACCTGGTGGACCTGCTGGTCAACACGATGATGCCGACGCTGGAATCAGCCGCGGTGGCGCGCGGCATGGGCGCCAGCCTGTTGGTACGCGGCAGCGCGAGTGCGGTGGAACGCGCCACGGTGTTGGGCCACGCCGGCCAGCTCAAGCGCGGCCAGGCCGACCTGACCAGCAAGCTCGACGCGCAGCTGCGCGCCGGCGGCAGCGCGCTGGCCACCTGGCCGGCCGCGCGTGCGGGCCTGCAGGCGCTGGGCCAGCAAGTGGCCGCGACGTTTTCAGCCGAACCCTTGCAGGGCGAGAGTGCGGCTTTCTTCGACCAGGCCAGCGCCGTGATCGACCAGTTGCACGGCTTGAACCAAGAGGCCCTGGCCAACCTCGACCAGGAAATTGGCCACCGGCTGACGCGCTTGGAACACGACAGCGCGCTGATGCTGGGCCTGTTCATCGCCGGCACGCTGCTGCTGGGCTACTTGCTGGTGTCGTTCCATGTCACCTTTCTGGCCTCGCTGCGGGTGCTGCGCCGCGGCACCGATGCGATGGCCCGGGGCGACCTGGCGCACCGCACACAGGTGCGCGGCCGCGACGAACTGGCCGCCATCGGCCACACCGTGGACGCCACCTGTGCCCAACTGTCGGGCCTGGTGGCCGAGATCCGCAGCAGCGCGGCGCTGGTCAACCTGGCCGGCCACCAAGTGGCCGACGGCAGCCAGCGCTTGTCGCTGCGCACCGATGAGCAGACCGGCAGCCTGCGCAACTCGGTCGACGCGATCGGCCAGCTGAGCCTGGCGGTGGCGCAGAACGCCGAGGCCGCCCGCACGCTGGACGCCCTGACCGAAGGCCTGTTTCACCAGGCCGAGCAAGGCCATGGCGCGATGGCCGAAACGGTCGGCGCGATGGCCCGGCTGCAGGAAGCCTCGTTGCGGGTGGCCGAGGTGGTGGCGGTGATCGACGATGTGGCCTTCCAGACCGGCATGCTGTCGCTCAACGCCGCGGTCGAGGCGGCCCGCGCCGGCGAGGCCGGCAAGGGCTTCGCCGTGGTCGCCAGCGAGGTGCGCCAGCTGGCGCGCCGCTGCGCCGAATCGGCCGACGAGATCCGCGCGCTGATCGGCAACGCCTCGGTCCAGGTCGAGACCTCGGCCGACAAATTGAAGCATGTGTCGGTGTCGCTGGACGCCATCGTCAACGGCGTGCGCGAGGTCTCGGGCCGCTTGCGCTCGATCTCCACCGCCAGCACGCAGCAAAGCGCCGGGCTCGGTGAGGTGACCGAAAGCGTGGCCAACCTCGACAAGATCACCCGCGAAAACGCGGCACTGGTGGAGCTGTCGGCCTCGGCGTCGAGCACGCTGGTCGAACGGGCGCAGGCGTTGCGCGAAGCGGTGGTGTCGATGCGGCTGCGCCAGGCCTCGGCCGACGAGGCCCATGGTCTGGCCGTGAAGGCGCTGGCGCACATTGCCGCGGTCGGCCGTGACAAGGCCTTTGCCGACTTCCACAATGCCACGGGCAGCTTCATCGACCGCGACCTCTACATCTTCGTGTTCGACCGCAACGGCACCATCAGCGTGTTCGGCAGCAAGCCGATCCTGGTCGGCCAGCCAGCGGGGGCGATTCCGGGGCTGGAGCCGACCACCTTCCTGGAGCGCGCCTGGGGCGCGGCCGACAGCGGTGGCGGCTGGATCCAGTACGACGTGCTCAGCCCGGGCACCAAGGAAGTGACGCCCAAGGAGTCTTTCATCCTGCCGCTGGGCAAGGCCGAGTTCATCGGCTGCGGCGCCTACCGGCGCGAGGGCTCGGTGCAGGGCCGATCAGGCAGCCTGTCCGCAGCGTTTGCCTGAGCGATCTGGCTAGCCAGACCGCCGACGCAAACGCCGGGATGGATCAGCCGATCTGCAGGAACTCGACCCAGTTGCCGTCGGGGTCGGAGACCATCGCGATGCGCACGCCGGGGCGGATCTCGCGCTCGGACCAGACCACCGGCACACCGGCGTCGGCGCAAGCCTTGACCATTTCGGTCAGGTTGCTCACCGAAATCGTCCAGTAGCGGTAGCCCGCGCCGCCCTGGATGCCACCGGGCACCGCCGCCGCCGGCAGGCTGGGCATCACCACCAGCTTGATCAGGCTGTCGCCGCACAGCAGCCGGTGCATCGTGCCGCTGCCGCCGGGCATGGCCATCTGGCCCTGCACCTTCAGGCCCAGCACGTCGCGGTAGAAAACCAGCATGGCGTCGCCGTTGCTGGTGACGATGCCCAGGTCGATGGCGGTCTTGGTGATGTTGATGCCCATGGAAGTCTCGCGGTCGGGGGTGAAGGAGCTGCACTGTGCGCGGTGCGCCCGCTGGCGACAGTCACGGACGAGACCGCGCGTCGGTCGACAGCCCGTTACCTTGGGCACCAGACCCGCACTGCGACCACCTGAGGTGGCGCCAACCGCCCCGGAGCGCCCGCCCCCATGCCCTACAGTGACTACAAGACCTTGCGTGTCGACCTGGTGCCCGGCAGCGGCGTTGCCCGCGTGCTGCTGGACAACGGCGCGATCAACCTGCTCGACAAGCCGATGTTCAAGGAACTGCTGCGGCTGGTCGACCAATTGGCGGCCGACGAGGCGGTGCGGGTGGTGATCCTCTGCTCGGCCAACCCCGACTTTTTCATCGCGCACTTCGATGTCGGCTTGATCTTGAAGTTTCCGGCCGACGCGCCCGTGCCAGGCGCCGCAGCCGCCGCGCTGTCGCCGTTCCACCGGATGTGCGAGGCTTTGCGCACCATGCCCAAGACCACCATCGCGGTGATCGAGGGCCGCGCGGGCGGCGGCGGCAGCGAGATCGCGCTGAGCTGCGACATGCGCTTCGCGCTGCGTGGCCGGGCGGTGTTCAACCAGCCCGAGGTGGCGTTGGGCATCTTGCCCGGTGGCTCGGGCACGGTGCGCTTGTCGCGCCTGCTGGGGCGTGGCCGGGCGCTGGAGGTGGTGCTGGGCTGCGATGACGTGCCGGCCGATCTGGCCGAGGCCTGGGGATGGGTCAACCGCGCCCTGCCTGCCGAAACGCTGTGGCCGTTTGTCGATCGGCTGGCGGCACGCATCGCGTCGTTTCCACCGCATGCAGTGGCCGCTGCCAAGGCCAGTGTGCTGCGCGCCGAGAAGGACGTGGTGGCCGACCTGCAGGCCGAAGCGGCGGCGTTCCAGTCGACGCTGGGCGAGGCGGGTACACGGGCCGCGATGCAGCGTTTCCTGGCCAGCGGCGGCCAGACCGCCGCTGGCGAAACCCGCCTGGGTGAACTGGCCGCTGAACTGCACACCCCGTCCGGCGACGACGCGCCGGGCGGGGGTTAGGGCAATGCTGAACAAGTCCTCGCGAGTGTGGGCGCCCTGGTTTGGGATGGTCTGCAAGGCGCAAACCACAGCCATAGCCCCGCTATGGCGAGGATTTGCAAGGCCGCAGACCGCCCAAAACAGGGCTGACCGCGCCGCGAGGGACTTGT
>JAYVDE010000122.1:0-2628 GCA_043749575.1 Burkholderiaceae bacterium
CCACCTGCTCAAGACCTTCATCAACGCCGCCAACTACACCGAGAAGGTGCTGATGTGGCAGACGATCATCCACATGGCTTTCTTGCTGTCGGCACTGGCCATCGCCTATGCCGACCGGATCATGCACCCGGCGGGCAGCCCCACCGAGCCGCACTGAACAACCCGGCGACTGGGCGACTGGGCCGCAGTGCCCTCACCGCTCTATTTTCGAGCGGCCAACAGCAGGATGGCGGTGCCGGCCAGCCCCGACAGCAGCGAGCCGGCCAGCACCCCCAGCTTGACGCGGGTCTCGTAGGACGGGTCCAGCCCGTGAAAAGCCAGGCCGCCAATGAACAGGCTCATCGTGAAGCCGACGCCGCACAGCACCGCCACGCCGAAGCACTGGCCCCAGCTGGCACCGGCCGGCCGCGTGGCCCAGCCCAGCCGCACCATCAGCGCCAGGCTGCCGAACACGCCGATGGCCTTGCCCACCAGCAGGCCCGCAGCGATGCCCAGCGGGATGCCTTCGGCCAGAGTGGCCCACTGAACGTCGTCCAGCGCGACGCCGGCGTTGGTGAAGGCGAACACCGGAAGCACCAGGAAGGCCACCCAGGGATGCAGGCCATGCTCGAGCTGCTGCGCCGGTGAGTGACCCGAGCTTGCCCAATCCGGTGCCCGCATCGGGATCGCCAGCGCGGTGACCACGCCGGCCAGCGTGGCGTGCACACCCGACTTCAGCACACACAGCCAGACGACCAGGCCGACTGCCAGGTAAACATCCACCCGCACCACCCCGGCCTTGTTGAGCGCCACCAGCACGGCGATGCCCGCCAGCGCGCCCAGCAACATCGGCAGCGACAGCTGGTCGGTGTAGAACAGCGCGATGACGACGATGGCGCCGAGGTCGTCGATGATCGCCACCGCAGTGAGAAAGATCTTCAGCGATGGTGGCACCCGCGAACCCAGCAGCATCACGATGCCGATGGCGAAAGCGATGTCGGTGGCCGCCGGAATGGCCCAGCCGCGGATCGCCACCGCATCACCCAGGTTGCACGCGGTGTAGATCAGCGCCGGCACCAGCATGCCGCCCAGCGCGGCCACGGCTGGCAGCCGGGCCTGGCGGCGATCAGCCAGTTCACCTTCGATCAACTCGCGCTTGATCTCCAGCCCCACCAGCAGGAAGAACGCCGCCATCCACAGGTCGTTGACCCACACCACCAGCGGCTTGGCCAGCACCAGCCAGCTAGCCAGCCGCACCTCGCCCGGGGCCTGCACCAGCGTCTCGTAGGCCGGCCGCCAGGCCGAATTGCTGATCAGCAGCGCGGCCAGCGCGGCGATCACCAGCACGACGCCAGCCATTGATTCATGGCCGAAGAAGCGCCAGAACGCCGGGGTGGCAGCCCCGCCGCGGGAGGTGTCGTCAGACTTCAAGCAGGATCCCTTGGTTAAAATTGTGGCCTGACCTGCCGCGGCCCAGACCGGGGTGGGTGAACGGCTCCTTGCGGAGCCTGTCCTGGCAAGCTTGCCA
Organism: Burkholderiaceae bacterium; assembly: GCA_043749575.1. Classification (GTDB taxonomy): domain Bacteria; phylum Pseudomonadota; class Gammaproteobacteria; order Burkholderiales; family Burkholderiaceae_C; genus Pseudaquabacterium. The sequence continues at coordinate 1,508 of JAYVDE010000122.1, forward strand.
GCGTTCCAGCCTTCACCCCCTTCACCCCCTTCACGCCGTTCAGCCCTAGCCGCCCATGACCACCACCACCATCCGCCAGGCCGACCTGATCGACAGCGTTGCCGCCGCGCTGCAGTACATCAGCTACTACCACCCGGCTGACTATATCGCCCACCTTTCGCGGGCTTACGAGCGCGAGCAAGGCCCGGCGGCCAAGGATGCGATCGCCCAGATCCTGACCAACTCGCGGCTGTGCGCCGAAGGCCACCGGCCGATCTGCCAGGACACCGGCATCGTCAACGTGTTCCTGAAGATCGGCATGGACGTGCGCTGGGAAGGTTTTGCCGGCTCGATTGCCGACGCAGTCAATGCCGGCGTGCGCAAGGCCTACCTCGACCCCGACAACCGGCTGCGCGGCAGCGTGCTGGCCGACCCGATCTTCGAGCGCAAAAACACCGTGGACAACACCCCGGCGGTGATCCACATGGAGCTGGTGGTCGGCAACCGGGTCGACGTGACCGTGGCGGCCAAGGGCGGCGGCAGCGAGAACAAGAGCACGCTGCAGATGCTCAACCCCAGCGACAGCATCGTCGACTGGGTGCTCAAGACCGTGCCCACCATGGGCGCCGGCTGGTGCCCGCCGGGCATGCTGGGCATCGGCGTCGGTGGCACGGCCGAGAAGGCGGTGCTGCTGGCCAAAGAGGCCTTGATGGACGACATCGACATGTACGAGTTGCTGGCCCGCGGCCCAGCCAACAAGCTGGAAGAAATGCGCATCGAGCTGTACGAGAAGGTCAACGCCCTGGGCATCGGCGCGCAAGGCCTGGGCGGCCTGACCACCGTGCTCGACGTCAAGATCAAGACCTACCCGACCCACGCCGCCAGCCTGCCGGTGGCGATGATCCCCAACTGCGCGGCCACCCGCCATGCGCACTTCGTGCTGGACGGCTCGGGTCCGGTCTACCTCGACCCGCCCAGCCTGGCGCTGTGGCCCGACGTGACCTGGGCGCCCGACTACAACAAGAGCAAACGGGTCGACCTGAACCGCCTGACCCGCGCCGAAGTGGCCAGCTGGAAACCGGGCGACACGTTGCTGCTCAACGGCAAGATGCTGACCGGCCGCGACGCCGCGCACAAGCGCA
>JAYVDE010000123.1:0-2619 GCA_043749575.1 Burkholderiaceae bacterium
TCAGCCCTGTTTTGGGCGGTCTGCGGCCTTGCAAATCCTCGCCGTAGCTGGGCTATGGCTGTGGTTTGCGCCTTGCAGCCCATCCCAAACCAGGGCGCCCACACTCGCGAGGACTTGTTCAGCATGGCCTAAGTTCGAAGAGGAGCTCTTCAAGCAGAAGAAGCGCCTTGCCGACGCCGAGCGCACGCTGGAAACGAAGACCACCAAGGCGGCGGTCGAAAGCCAGCGCATCGCCACGACAAGGTCAAGCAGTTGCTTGGCCGACTGGCAGACTTGAAGCGCACCGAACCGAAGGACCGGGACACCAGTATCTTCCCGGGCATCTACGCCCCGGTGGTGGTCTGGGAAGACGGCAAGCGCGTCATCAAGCCCATGCGATATCAGTGTCGACTAGCTGGCAAGCCGGCGTTCTACGACGTCAAGTTCCCGGGGACCTACAACGCTCACCCGGGCGTCGCGCCAGGGCCTGCCCCTACACTGCCGCAGTGTTGATGGAATGTTCTCTGCGGTCGATCCGGGCCTGCGCCGTGCGCAGCCTGCTGGCCACTTGCGGCTGCTTGATCGCCTGCGGTGCCGGCGCGGCGGGTGACCCCGTTGGCCGCGCCGCAGCGGCTGCGCCCGCCGCGGTAGCGGTCGGCGCAACCGAGGCGGCCGCTGCCGTGATCACCTTGCCGTCCGGCGTCGGCCAGCGCATCTACGCCGATGCGCGGCCTCGGTTGGTGCAGGTGCGCACCTTGCTCAAGACCCAGGACAGCCAGTCGTCGGTGGGCTCGGGCTTTTTGGTCAGCGCCGAGGGCCACCTGATCACCAATTACCACGTGGTCAGCAGCTACGCGCTGCAGCCCGGCCGCCACCGGTTGGTCTACGCCACGGTCGACGGCCAGCAAGGTGCGCTGCAGCTGCTGGCCTTCGATGTGGTGCACGATTTGGCCCTGCTGAAGCCGGTCGACCCGGCCCCGCTGCGAGGCCGCGGCGTCATCAACTTCCGCCCCGCCGAGCAGGTGCTGCCGCGCGGCGCACGTGTGTTCTCGCTGGGCAACCCGCTGGATGTCGGCTTCGCCGTCACCGAAGGTGCTTTCAACGGCCTGGCCGAGCGGCACTACCTGCCGACGCTGTTTTTCGGCGGCGCGCTCAACCCCGGCATGAGCGGCGGCCCGGCGCTCGACGAACAGGGCCAGCTGATCGGCGTCAACGTGGCCGCCCGGCGTGATGGCGAGCAGGTCAGCTTCCTGGTGCCGGGGGCCGCCGCACAAGCCTTGCTGGCGCGTGGCCGCGCCGCAGCGCCGATCACCCAAGCGGTGCATGCCGAGCTTGCGCGCCAGTTGCTGGACCACCAGGCCGGCTTGGTCGACCGCTTCATCGCCCAGGGCTGGCGGCCCGCCGGTCACCCGCGCTACCGCGTCCCGGTGCCGCCCGAAACCTTTTTGCGCTGCTGGGGCAGCGGCACGCCGCCGGCCGAGCGCGGGCTGCAGTTCGAGCGCAGCGACTGCACGATGGACAGCGTGGTCTTCGTCGATGGCTCGCTGCTCACCGGCTACATCAGCGTGCGGCACGAGTCCTACGACGGCGCCCGACTGGGCCCACTGCGCTTTCAGCAACGTTATGCGGGCAGCTTCCGCAACGAGGAGTTGGCGGCCGACAGCCGCTTTCGCACCGCAGCGCAGTGTGTTGAACGCACGGTCGACCGCGACGGCCTGCCCTTGCGTGCGGTGGTCTGCCTGGCCGCCTACAAAAAGCTGCCCGGGCTCTACGACCTGAGCGTGCTGACCGCCACCCTGGACGGCCAGACGGTGGGCGTGCAGGGCCGGCTGGACGCCCAGGGCATCGGCTTCGACAACGCGCAGCGCCTGACGCGCCACTACTTGGACGGTTTCGGATGGACCACCCCGAAAACCGCGTCGCGCTGATCGAACTGCTGGGGCGCGACGGCCGCGTGTTGCAGCTGCTGGACGTGCTGCGCTGGCCGGTCACGCTGGGCCGGGCGCTGGCCAACACCGTGGTGCTGGACGACCCGCATGTCGCCGCCCACCACGCCACGCTGGCACCCGATGACCAGGGGCGGCTGTGCCTGCAGGTGGGCGACAGTCGCAACGGCGTGCAGTTGACGCTGGCCGGCCGGCACCGGCGGCGGCACAACCTGGCCGCCGGCGCCCAGCTGCCGCTGCCGGGCCCGGGCACGGTGTTGCAACTGGGGGGGCAACGCCTGCGCCTGCGCCTGCCCGGCGATGTGATCGAGGCCGAACACCTGCTGGTCGGGCCGCTGCACACCGGGCGCTCGCTGACGGCCGTGGCCGGGCTCTGGTTTGCGGTCCAGGCCGCACGGCGCTGGCTTGACCTGGACCCGGGCGCTGATTTCACCCAGTGGCTGCCCTGGCTGCTGGCTTGGCCGATCGGCCTGGCGCTGTGGTGCGGGCTTTGGGCGCTCGGTTCCAAGCTGTTGCGCCATGGTTTCGACTTCTTCGGCCATGCTGCCATCGCACTGCCCATCCTGCTGGCCATCGAGGCCGTCGACACCTTGTTGCCGATGCTGGCCGCCAGCGCGGGCTGGCCGCTGCTGTGGCAGGCGCAAACGCTGCTGCTGCCGCCACTGCTGGCCGGCTGGCTGCTGCGCGCGCACCT
>JAYVDE010000124.1:0-7319 GCA_043749575.1 Burkholderiaceae bacterium
TGTCTGGATCGACTTTCGCGGGATTCAGGACGCATTCATGCGTGATAAAGGCATTGACTATTTCGAGAACAGCCGCCGCGCAACTTATGTGCAACAACATTACGCGATCAAAAACCCACTCGGCTTCAAGGACTATGGCCCCCATTGCTGGGGAATTACCGCAGGCGATGGCCCCGGCCCCGCCACCCTCAAAATTGACGGCATCGATCGGCAGTTTTTCGATTACGTCGGGCGCGGCGTGCCGTACGGACCCGACGACGGCACCCTTGCACCGTGGGCGTTGGTGGCGTCGCTGCCGTTTGCGCCCGAAATCGTGCTGCCTGCGCTCCACCATTGCATTCATCAGGCCAAGATGACCGAGTTCAACTCCTACGGCTTCAAGGCATCTTTCAACCCCTCCCACCCTGGAAACCCCGGCAATCCTTATGGTTGGTGGGTCTCACCTTGGCATTTCGGGCTCAATCAAGGGCCGATTGTTTTGATGATCGAAAATTATCGTACGGGGTTGTTGTGGCAACTGATGCGAAAGTGCCCATACCTTGTCACCGGCTTGCGGCGAGCGGGTTTCACGGGAGCTTGGCTGTGACGGGCTTGACCACACCAGGGGATCGTTCGCGTTCTCGCAAGCTTCCGCGGAGTGGGTTGACACGGAGGGCGTCGTTGTGGCTGCTGCTGTTGCTGCTGAGCGCTTGCGCCAGCGTGCGGCTGGACCTGCCTCGCGCGGCGTCGCAGGCAATCGACGACGGCGACCGCACGACACTCGGCCGGGTGTTTGCGGCGCAGGTCGCGCAACATCCAAGCTTGTCGGGCTTCCAGCTCATGGTCACCGGCCACGCGGCCTTCGTCGCCCGCACGGCGCTGGCCGACGCGGCCGAACGTACGCTCGATCTGAAGTATTACAGCGTCAGCGATGACCTGACGACCGACCTGCTGCTGCTGCGCATCGCCGCCGCCGCCGAGCGGGGCGTGCGAGTCAGAATCCTGCTCGACGACATCGATGTGCGGGCGCGCTTCTTCGCGCGCCGCGCGGTCGCCGCAGACCCGGCGATTCAGGTGCGCCTTTTCAATCCCTTCCTTTTGGCCGGAACGTCAAGCCTCGCGCGACTGGGCGAGTTCATCTTCGATGGCGATCGGCTGAATCGCCGCATGCACAACAAGCTCTGGGTGGCGGACAACGCGGTCGCCGTGGTTGGCAGCCGAAACCTCGGCGACGCGTACTTCGGTACGCACCCGGCGAACAACTTCTCCGACGTCGACCTGCTGGCCGCAGGACCCATCGTGACCGAGTTGTCTCGCTCTTTCGACGCCTACTGGAACAGCGCAGCCAGCGTTCCGATGGAGGCGCTCGCTGAGCGCCCGGATGCCGCAGAAGGCATGCACCTGCGCCAGGCGCTTCGCGCGCGCGCGGCGGGTTGCCAAGAACTTCCGCCCTGTCACTGGCTGACGCAAGGCGGTTTTCTGCAGGCTCTGCGATCCGCCAGCGTGCCGCTCACATGGGCGCGAGCCCAGTTGTTCTACGACCACCCCGACCAAGGCAAGATCAGCGCGGCATCCGGCATCGAACACGGCTCTCTGGACGACCAGGCCAGCGGCTCTCGCACGCGGTCCGAACTGCTGATCGTGTCGCCTTATTTCATACCGAGCGAAGATGGGCTGCGCCATCTGCGCGAGATGCGGGACCGCGGCGTGCGCGTCGCCGTCTTGACCAACTCGTTAGCCTCCACCGACTCACCGGCAGCGCACGCCGGCTATGCGCGTCATCGGGCCGCGCTGCTGCTGAACGGGGTGGAATTGTTCGAAATGCGGCTGCAGCCGGATGTCGGGCACCGTCGTTCGCATCGCTGGGGTACCGCATCGCCCGCCAGTCTTCACGCGAAGTTCATCGTGAAGGACAGGACGCTGGCCATCGTGGGCTCGCAAAATCAGGATCCGCGATCACGGTTGCACAACACCGAGGCCTGGATCACGCTCGACAGCGCCGAGCTGGCGGCCGAACTGGTCGCGCTGTTCGAAGAAGGCACCGACGCGCACCACGCCTTCAAGCTTGAGCGCAACGAGGTCGATGGCCTCGACAAGCTGGCGTGGAGCACCCAACTGGACGGCACGACCGTGCGCTACGACAGCGAACCGATGAGCGGCCTGTGGCTACGACTGTGGCGTGGACTGCTCGGTGTGCTGATTCCCGAGCACATGCTTTGAAACGTCGGGTTTTGCGCAGCCTTGAGAACCGCGCCCTTTAAAGGCCACATCGTTGACGATTCGAACGGGCGAGGCGACCACGCGCATCCTGGCAGGCCAGATCTGCCTGTACGCCGTGACCCCACCGCTTCAGGGTTTGGCTTGACCCGCCAGTTGCCGGTGCATCGCCGCCATGCCGTCGAATTCGGCCGCCATACCGTCATGCGCGTTGGCGATCGCATTGCAGTGAGCCGGCATGCTGCCACCGCCGCGCCCGCCGGGGGGGAACCGTGCATAGCTTGTTGCCATCTTGCGATGCTCCGCTGCACTGGCACGGGCCGCAGCGGCTTGCTGGAGGTAGTGCGTGGCCAACGACTCATGATCGGTGCTCGTGCGCGCGGCCTCGATTTGCTGCAGCAGTTCCGGCGAGTGCGGCTTCGGGCCCGAGGCGCAGCCGGCCAGCACAACGCTCAGCGCCAATGCCGAGGCGATGCGGTGCGATGACTTCCAGAGGGTGTTCATGCCAGTTCACTCCGTTGTGGTGCGGGGACAGTGACGCGATCTTCAGCAGCCGTCCGGATGGCGTTGCTCAGTCGGTCAGCAAAGCGTACACGCTTCGAGCGTCAGTTATTTGATCCGCATCAAGGCCGCGCTGCCGCGCCTGCAGACTCGACTCGCCGAGGCGCCACTTGCGGGCGTAGCTGTGGGTGGACGGGTCTCGCAGCGGCACTGAGGCACAGCACCACCCGCAACAGTCGACAGCGTGCCGCTGGGCGACAGGCGGGTACCTGCCGGTACGGCCCAGGCGCTCGCAGCTTGATCGATGTCAGTGCATTGACACGACCCACCGCTAGGCTGCGATGGCGTCACGGCATGTTTGACCCACCTTGACATCGACATCCAAACGCCGCTGCAAAGCGGCTGCGATTCGTACTCGACCACCCTTTCTCAACCATCGATACCGAGACCCGGCCTGCAACACCAAGGTCGAGTTGAACGCCTCTGGAGTACGGACCATGCGCAAGCCATCGACGGTCCGACCCGCAGGACAACATGGGCGCTGGATCAAGTGCTGGGACAAAATCGGCGCGTTCGGGGGCCGCCTCTGGAGCCTGTTCCTCGGGGCATCTTCTTGACCACTCCCCTGGTTGGGCCTGTGATCATCGGCATTCCGAAGGACAGCCTGATCAAGTACGAACAAGCCGTCAAGACGGCCGGATGTCTCGTCAGGGCGCAGGGCTCTGCGCAGGAGACGACCAAATCCGAGACGATTCGGGAGGCGCGCAATCCTTCGCGCGTTGATCTGCACGAGAACGTCAAGTTCCAGGACCCAGCGACAGTGCTGACCATCACGCAGACCGCAAGCAAGCGCGTCGAGACAAGGTTCATCCGATGAGTTCGCCAGATTTCCTGCCGGGATGGTTCGACGACCAGCAGGCGCGCCGACACAGCTTGCTCGCCCGCCGTCGGGGTGGACCGGGGCTGCGCTCATGACACCGGCCAACGCGGCGGGCCGCCGAAGGAGACCGGAGAAGGCCAGCGGAACGGCCGCACTGCGGCCTGTCCAAGTGGCCTGGCTGGCGGGCTCTGTCTTCATCGTCTCGGCGGGCTACGGGGCGCTCTTGCCTGTGCTGCCAGCGTGGCTGGCGTCGTTGATGCCCGGCGTCAATGCCGCCGAGATCGGGCGTCACGTCGGCTATCTCAGCGCTGTGTACGCGGCCGGCGTGCTGCTCGGGGCGCCCATGTGGGGTGCCGTCTCGGACCGGGTCGGGCGGGGACGGATCCTGATCCTCGGGCTGCTCGGCTACGTCGCCAGCCTGCTGCTCTTGCTGTTCCCGGGAATGGCCGGGTTGTGGGGAATCTACGCACTGCGCGGTACGACCGGCTTTTTCGTCGCAGCCGTCGTCCCTGTGATCGCGGCATTGGTCGCAGAACACACACCCGAGACACAGCGCGCCCGTCGTTTTGCATGGTTGGGCGCGATGTCGCTGCTCGGATTCCTGTTCGGCCCGACCTTGAGTGCGGTCGCCGGTGGGGTCGAGCCCTGGCTGGCTGACGGAGCGCTGTCCCCTGCGCTGTCAGCGCGGGTCGTGCTGGTTCTGTCTGCGTTGCTCGGCGCCGTGATGATGCTCGGGCTGGCCAGCACATTGCCGGCGTCACTCGACGCCGGCACGCGGGTTCAAGACAAGCCCGTGAGCCCCGTCCAAGGCCGACCTGCTGCCCTGTTGTGGCTGAGTGGGATGGTGATGTTCGTGCTGGCCGGCTTCGAACTGGGCATCGTGTTGCAGGGGCAGCAGTCTTCCGGACCCCCCTCTCGCCAGGCAGCGCTCATGCTTGCCGAGTGCAGCTTGGTGATGCTGGGCGTCAACGCACTGCTCTTCGTCACATCCCTGTTGGAGAAGATCGCCGCACGCACGCTGATCGGCGTCGGGCTGCTGCTCGCGATCATCGGCTTGGCGGTGCTGGCAGCGAACCGCTCCGACGCCTGGATGTACCTGGGTGTCAGTCTCACCTCGGCCGGCACCGGCCTGGTGTTGCCGGTCGTCGCTTACCTGGCCGCCGGTGCTTCGCCGCAAAGACTGGGCGTCGTGATGGGCGGACTGGCGGCTGCGTCCGGCCTTGGTCAGACGCTGGGCTCGGCCATGGGTGGCTGGCTGTTCGGCGCACAGGCACATCTCAGCTTCGGCTGGCTGACGCTGCCCCTGGTTTTGATGATGGGGCTCCTGCTGACGGTGCCGCGTGGGTGGTCGGTGACTGCCACCGCACCGACTGCACGCGATCGGCGGCGTGGCAGCCGTGCTGACGAGGATGCCGCTTCATGAAATGGGCATTGCGGCGCGCCTGGCTGGTCAACGTGAGCCGCATGCCACTGAACCGGCCGCTGAATCAGCTGCCGAAATGCCCCTCGAAGCGCAGCCGCAACTCGCGCTTGAGCAGCTTGCCGCTCGGGTTTTTCGGCAGGCTGTCGACGAAGACCACGGCCTTGGGCGTCTTGAAGTGCGCCAGTTGCGCGGCGCAGTGGGCGATTGCCTCGGCCTCGGTCAGCGCGGCGCCGGGTTTTTGCACCACCACCGCGGTCACCGCCTCGATCCAGCGCGGGTGCGGCAGGCCAATCACTGCTACCTCACTGACGCCGGCCAGCCGGTACAGCGCCTCTTCGACCTCGCGGCTGGCGACGTTTTCGCCGCCGGTCTTGATCATGTCTTTCTTGCGGTCGACGACGCTGATGTAACCCTCGTCGTCGATGGTCGCCAGGTCGCCCGAATGGAACCAGCCGCCCTCGAAGGCCGCAGCCGTGCGCTCGACATCGCGGAAGTAACCCAGCAGCAACTGCGGCGAGCGGTGCACGATCTCGCCGATCTCACCCGGACCGACGTCGTTCATCTGGTCATCGACGACCCGGGTCTCGACGTTGATCGCCGGCTTGCCGGCCGAGCCGGGCTTGCGCAGCTGGTCCTCGGGCTTCAACACGGTGGCCAGCGGGGCGATCTCGGTCTGGCCGTAAAAGTTCCAGATCCGCATCTGCGGGATGCGCTCGATCAGCTCGCGCATCACTGCCACCGGCATGATCGACGCGCCGTAGTAGCCCTTGCGCAAGCTCGACAGGTCGCTCTGCTCGAACAACGGGCTGCGCAGCACGGCGATCCACACCGTGGGCGGCAAGAAGAACTGGCTGATGCGGTGCTGGGCGATCAGCGGCAGCAGCTTGTCGGGCGTGGGTTTGGCGGTGATCACGCTGGTGCTGCCCAGGTAGACGCTGGGGCCGAAGAACACGTCGAGCTGCGCGCAGTGGTAGAGCGGCAGCGCATGCAGCACCACGTCGGCCTCGGCCATCTCGCCTTCGATGATGCAGCTGACGTACTGGTCGATCACCGCGCCGTGGCTCAGCATCGCGCCTTTGGGCTGGCTCTCGGTGCCGCTTGTGTAGACGATCTGCAGCAGGTGGTGGCTGTTGAAATCGGGCTCGGGGCAAGGCTGGGCGGCCAGGTCGGTGGCGGCCAGGGTGTTGAAGTTCAGGCAGTCGGCGGCGCCGTCCTCGGGGAACTCAGACGGCTCTTCCGACGGCAGCCACAAAAAGCGCGTGACGGCGGTGTCGCGCTGGGCGGCATCGCGGCCCAGTGCATACAGGCCTGAATCGACCGCCAGCAGCTTGACGCCGGCATGGCGCAGGATGAAAGCCGCCTCGTCGGCATTGAGCATGAAGTTCACCGGCACCATCACCGCGCCCAGCCGGGCCAGCGCAAAGCGCAGCGCCGCGAAGCCGTGCGAGTTGCGCGACAGCACCCCCACATGCTCGCCCTTGGCCACGCCCTGGGCGTGCAGGCCGGCGGCCAGGCGACTGACCAGGGCGTCGAATTCAGCCCAGGTCCAGCGGGTCTCGCCACAGACGATGGCGGTCTTGCGCGGCAGCCGGGCGGCGGTGCGGTGCAGCAGGTCGGACAGGGTCTGGCGGCGCAGGGCGGGATGGGGGTTCATGCAGGGGCTCCGAGGGGGTCGTTTACGGGTAACACCCTAGCCGCTGGTCGGGGCTGTGACCATCGGTGCATCACCGGGGTGGGGGGTGGAGGTCGGGGCGGGGTGCGGCAACCAGGCCGCGGCCAGCCACGGCAGGCCGCGGCAGCTGTGCATTCGGGCCGCCCGTCCGGGCACAGCAGCTGTCACCGGCATGACAGGCCAGCGGCAACCGGGCAGGCCATGCTTATGGGTTACCCGACGAATTGATCAACGCACATGTTTGCTTCCCGCTGGGCCCAGCTTGGCCGCCGCGCCGAACACTGGAGTCCCACCACCCGGGGGCTGTTGTGGACCGGTGCCGCCGGCATGCTGTTTGCGATGCTCAACGCCGCGATGCGCCAGCTGACGCTGCACATCGACCCGTTCCAGGCGCAGTTTCTGCGCTACTTCTTCGGCCTGCTGGTGCTGCTGCCGCTGGTGGCCTACCGGGGTCTGGCCAACTACAAACCGCAGCAAATGGGCGTGCAGTTCACCCGCGGCGCGGTGCACACGCTGGGCCTGTGCCTGTGGTTCAGCGCCCTGCCCCGCATCCCGCTGGCCGACATGACCGCGATCGGCTTCACCGGCCCCATCTTCATCATGATCGGCGCCTGGTGGTTCTTCAAGGAGCCGATGCGCTGGGAGCG
>JAYVDE010000125.1:0-7313 GCA_043749575.1 Burkholderiaceae bacterium
CGCAGACAAAATCGCTCATCGCGGCCACCGTGCGGTCGGCGATCACCTTGACCGGCTTGCGCAGCCCGACCGGGCCCAGGTAGCCGGGCTTGCAGCCGAAGTGGTCGTCGATCTCGGCGCCGGTCGCAAAGCGCCAGCCGGCTTTCAGCGCCGCCAGTTTGCCAGCCTTGACTTCGTTCAGGTCGTGGTCGCCACGCAGCAGCAGCAGCCACACCGTGCTCGGCATCATCTCGCCGCGCTCGTTGGTGTGGTCGGTCGCCAGCACCAGGCTCTTGACCGTCTGCTGCAGCGGCAAGCCCAGCAGCGCAGCCACATCGGCACAGGTGCTCTTGCCGGGCGTGGCCGTCTTGGCCATGGCCTGCGCCGGTGCGGCGCGCGGCGCGGTGGGCGCCACGCCTTCGGCCAGCTCGATGTTGGCGGCGTAATCGCTGGTCGGGCAGTAGACGATGGCGTCCTCACCGGTGTCGGCGATGACCTGGAATTCATGGCTCAGGTCGCCGCCGATGGCGCCGGTGTCGGCCGCCACCGCGCGGTACTGCAGGCCAAAGCGGTCGAAGATGCGCTTGTAGGCGTCGAACATGCCTTGGTAGCTGATCGCCGCCGCCGCCGCGTCGCGGTCGAAGGAGTAGGCGTCCTTCATCGTGAACTCGCGCCCGCGCATGATGCCGAAACGCGGCCGGCGCTCGTCGCGAAACTTGGTCTGGATGTGGTAGAAATTTTTCGGCAACTGGCGGTAGCTGCGCAGCTCTTGGCGGGCGATGTCGGTCACCACCTCTTCGCTGGTCGGCTGGATGATGTAGTCGCGGTCGTGGCGGTCTTTGACGCGCAGCAACTCGGGGCCCATCTTCTCGAAGCGGCCGGTTTCCTGCCACAGCTCGGCCGGCTGCACCAGCGGCATCAGCAACTCGACCGCGCCGGCGCGGTTCATCTCGTCACGGATGATGGCCTCGACCTTGCGGATGACGCGCAGCCCCATCGGCATGTAGTTGTAGATGCCCGCGCCCAGGCGCTTGATCATGCCGGCGCGCATCATCAGCTGGTGGCTCACCACTTCGGCGTCGGCGGGGGCTTCCTTCAGCGTGGAAATGAAGAATTGGGTGGCTTTCATGGGGGTGGGCTCGATGGGGCCTGCAGGGGCCGCGGGCGGTACGGGCTTGTACACGCCGGGCTGGTCACACCGTTGACACGGATGCGGCTTGTGCACGGGTTAGTGCACGGGTTAGTGCGGGCGTGTTCGGGCGTGTTCGGGTTAGCGAGGGTTCGCAGGCCGCTCAACGCCGGTGCAATAATGAAACCAATATTGAAATTGGGATTTGATTATGCTCGACAGGGAAGGCTTCAGGCCCAACGTCGGCATCATCCTGCTCAATGCGCGCAACCAGGTGTTCTGGGGCAAACGGCTACGCACTCACTCGTGGCAGTTTCCCCAAGGCGGCATCAAGTACGGTGAATCGCCTGAGCAGGCGATGCTTCGCGAGTTGCACGAAGAAGTGGGCTTGCTACCCGACCATGTGCGCATCTTGGCGCGCACCCGCGACTGGCTGCGCTACGAGGTGCCCGAGCACTTCATCCGCAAGGACGCGCGTGGCCATTACCGCGGCCAGAAGCAGATCTGGTTTCTGCTGCGCCTGATGGGCCACGACAGTGACCTCGACCTGCGCGCCACCGACCACCCCGAGTTCGACGCCTGGCGCTGGAACGAGTACTGGGTGCCGCTGGAGCTGGTGATCGAGTTCAAGCGCGATGTCTACCAAATGGCGCTGAACGAGCTTGCACGCTTCCTGCCCCGGGTGAACCACCAGAACCGCTACTTGCGCTCGGGCATGCGGCCGCGTCGCCATGACGACCTGCTGGACGGCCCGCTGGACGGCCCACACGATGATGGCCATGGCGACGAACCGCCGGCCTCGGCGCTGGGCGAGCTGGGCGAGCTGGGCGAACTCGGCGAGCTGGGCGACCTTCGCGACCTGCATCCGGCCGAGGGCAGCTCGGCGCTGGGGCTGCCGGACCTGGCGCCGGGCGAATCCGACAGCGGCCCGCGCTGAGCGCAGCGGGTGGCGCGCGCCGCAAGGCGGCGGCCTTGGGGGCGATCTCAGGCCGCTGCTTCGCCCCAGGGCAGCATCAGCGCCAGCAGCAGCAGCTTCTGGAACTCGGGCTCGAAGCGGTCGATGATGGCCTGCGGCTCGGCACACAAGGCGGTGTCGGTGATCAGGCCGAACTGCACGCCGCCGGCGTAGCTGAGGATGGACACACCGACGCCGACATCGCCCGACGCCGGTACCCAGAACATCGACTGCCGCAAGGTGGCACCGCAGAACTTCAGCGGCTGCGCCGGCCCCGGCACGTTGGTCATCACCGCGGTGGTTTTCTTGGCGAACAGGCCCAGCACCAGGTCTTGCACCGGCTTGATGAACAGCCCGCTGAGCGCCAGCACGCCAAAAGCCAGCAGCGGCTGGTAGCTGCCCTTCAACTGACTCATGCGCTGACGCACGGCGTAAACGCGCTCGATCGGGTTGGCCATGCCGATCGGCAGCAGCAGCGGCGCCAGGCCGAAGCGGTTGCCCAGCTGCCAGGCTTGCTCGATCGGGCGCAGGTTGACTGGCACCATCGCGCGGATCTCGGCGCCGCTGGGGTCGTCGCCCTGGTCGCGCAACCAGCCGCCGATGGCGCCCGAGGCACACGACAGCAGCACGTCGTTGATCGAGCAGTTCAGGCCGCGGCCGATGACCTTGACCGCATCCAGCGGCATCGGCTCGCTCCAGGCCACCGCCTTGCGGCCGATCAGCTTGCCCTTCAGCCGGGTGGGCGAGTCGTCGGCCATCAGCGCCAGCGCCGCCAGGTCACTGGCGATCTGCAGCCCCGCCTTGGCGATGTCCAATGAGCCGAGCAGCGGCTGCTTCGGATGGGCCAGCAGGTCGATCGACTTGGCCACGCCGCTGCCGTACAAGTCGAGCGCCTTGACGGCCAGGCCGGTCAGCGGCTTGAGCACCGCGTCCGACAGCCAGTCGGCGTCGGGGTCGTCGAGGTCGTCGACCTGGTGGCGCTGCGGCGGGTCGCGGCCGCCGTCGGTGATCGAGTTCATCACCGAGGTCAGCGCGATGCCGTCGCCGATGCAGTGGTGGATGCGCACGACCAGTGCACAAGCACCCTCGTAAGACTCAACGAGGTGAAACTGCCACAGCGGGCGCCGGGGGTCCAGCGGCGTGACCGCCAGCTCGCCGCAGCGCTGCTGCAGCGCGGCGCGTTCACTTTGGCCACGCTGGCGGCGGATCGGCTCGACCACCACATGGTGGGCGATGTCGAAATCGGTGTCTTCGACCCAATGGGCGCCCAGGCCGTTGAGCACCACCTTGTGGCGGAAGCGTTCGTACTGGAGCAGCCGGGTTGCGATCCGCTCGCGCAGCGCTTCGATCGTGATCGCCGGGCTGAGCAACCAGATGCCGACGATCATCATCAGGTTGATGTCGTTGTCCATGCGCAACCAAGCGGTGTCCACCCGCGACATGCGGCGCTCGGCGGGTGCGGTCATCTGGGGTCTCCTCGGGCGGGTGGTTCGGTGCAGCAGCCACGGTCTGAGCGCCTAGCTGGCCCGACGATGCTGGGTAACATGCCGAGCGTCAAGACCGATTCTCATGCAGGAGATCCCGTCCATGTCCGATCTGAAAGCAAGCTTCGAAAAAGCCGTCGTTGAAAGCAAATCGCTGCCCGACAAGCCCGACAACATGACGCTGCTGAAGATCTACGCGCTGTACAAACAGGCCAGCGTCGGCGACGTGGACGGCAAGCGCCCGGGTTTCACCGACCTGGTCGGCCGCGCCAAGTGGGATGCCTGGAACGCCCTGTCGGGCGCGTCGGGCGAGCAGGCGATGCAGGACTACATCGACCTGATCGAATCGCTGAAGTAGCCGCCGGCTACTTTTTCTTGGCGGCCGGCTTGGTCGCACCGGCGACCTTGGCGCCGCTCTTGAGGCCGCTCTTGGGGTCGCTCGTGAGGTCGCCTTTGGGCTCGTCCCTGGCGGCCCCCAGCAGTTCGTCAAGGTTCTGCTCGATCTGGGTCTCGATGGTTTTCGAGAACGCGCCGAGCAGGAAGCCCAGCTTGGCGTGCAGGTCGAAATGGTCGGCCGCGACGATCAGCGTGCCGTTGACTCCGCTGCGCGTGAACTCGACGGTGTCGCTGGTTTCGCCTTCGAGCACGCTGCAGTCCATGCCGAACTTCTGTTCGGCCGTCTCGGCCCATGACCAGGCCACCTTGCGGGCCTTGGCCAGACCAAGCGCGTGGTCGCGGTGGATGCGGATGTCGGGCATGGGGGCACTCCGGGCGTTGGTTGAACTTGAGGTCTTGAGGTCTGGCGGTCTAGGGCGTCGGCGGCAGTGCGATGCGGCGCTCAGCGGCTGGCAAAGCGGCCAGGCGCCGCACCTCGGCATGCAAGCGTGCAAAGTCGCTGCCCTGCTGTCGGAACAAGGCCTCGAAAGCCGGCACCCCACTGTCATAGGCCGCCTGCAAGGCAAGTGACGCGTTGTTGGCCTTCGCCACCCAGTCATCGTAGCCGGCGAAGCCGCGCCACGGGCTGGTCACATCGGCCTTCAGCGCGGCCAGCTCGGCACGCATCGCCGCCAGCAGGTCGGCCTTTTGCGCGCGCTTGGCCTCGTCGGCCAAGTCGCTGTCGTACAGCGCGGCCAGCGCGCCGCGGGTACGCCGGGCGATGGTGCGGAAGTCGTCGCGGCGCCGGGTCTCGGCCGGATCTTCGGCTGATCGTCCGCTGGCAGCTTGCCAGCGCACCAGGCCCAGCCGCTCCACCGCGGTGGCGTAGCTCTCGTTGAAGGCGGTGTCGCCGCTGACATAGACCACCTGGTGCGCCAGCTCGTGGAACATCAGGCGGGCCAGCCCGGCCTCAGACCGGTTGACAAAGGTGTTGAGCAAAGGGTCGCCGCCGATCCAGTTGGTCCAGCCCAGCGTGCTGTAGGCCGGCACGCCGTAGACGCTGACCTCCCAGCCGGCGGCGCGCAGCGCCTGGGCTTCGGCCTGCGCGGCGGCTGGGTCGAAATAGCCGCGGTAGGCCACACAGCCCATCAGCGGGTAGCACCAGGTCTTGAGCTTGAGCGACAGCTCGGGCGCGGCGACCACGTTCCAGACCACGGTGTTGCGGCCCAGGTCGGCGTAGCGCTGGTAGCTGGCGTTGTCGGGCAGCGCCAGCTCACGCACGGCGAAGGCGCGCATCTGTTGGCCGAGGGCCAGCCGCTCGCGCAACGCGGGCGGCGTGGCGGGGTCGGCGATCCAGTCGGCCACCGGGCGGGCGCGTTGCATCAGGTCGAGGTGGCCGCCCACCGACTGGGCGTAATAGGCCACTGCCGAGCAACCGCTGCCCAGGCCGACCGCCGCCAGCGCAGCGGCCAGTGTGACCAGCGTGGCCAGCGAGCCCCAAGCGGCGCGCTTCACGCGGCGGTGGATCGGCACACCAGCGCCGGGTGCTGCGCCGCCATCCTGCGGCGCGGCCTCATGCCGGTGCCACCTCGACCAGACAGTCGTAGAAGGTGGGGCCACGACCGATGTCGGTCAGGCGCTGGCTGGTCAGCTCGTTGACGTTGCTGCCGTCCACACCCAGCTTGCGCCACCACACCCCCAGGCCGTTGACCACGCCGGCCCGCGCCCGCACACCCACCGCCGCCTTGCAGCGGTAGCTGCCGCGATCGTTGAACACGCGCACCATCGTGCCGTCGGTGATGCCACGCGCGGCGGCGTCGTCGGGGTGCAACTCGACCAGCGGCTCGCCCTCGATGCTGCGCAGGCTCTTGACGTTGACGAAGCTGGAGTTGAGAAAGTGGCGCGCCGGCGGCGAGATCATCGCCAGCGGGTAACGCGCGGCCAGCGCCGGTGCACTCTGCCGGCTTTCATAGGGCGGCAGGTAATCGGGCACACCCAGGCCGGGCGCGTCGACCACCACCTTGCCGTTGGGGGTCATGAAACCGCCGTTGGCAAACGGTTGTTCGGGCAGCGGCAGCTTGACCCAGCCTTGCGTGCTGAGCTGGTCGAAGTCCAGCGAAGGCACGGCCTGACGGGCCAGTTGTTCATCGGTCTCGAACAGGCAGGGGTCGGTCAAGCCCATCTTCGCGGCCAGCTCGCGGAAGATCTGGGTGTTGGGCTTGGCCTGACCCAGCGGCGCCACCGCCGGGTGGTTGAAAACCACGTAGGTGTGGCCGTAGCTGATGTGCACGTCGAGGTGTTCCAGCTGGGTGGTGGCCGGCAGCACGTAATCGGCGTGGTCGGCGGTGTCGGTGAGAAAGTGCTCCAGCACCACGGTGAACAAGTCGTCGCGCTGGAAGCCGGCGACCACCTTGGGCGACTCGGGCGCCACCGCCACTGGGTTGCTGTTGTAGACCACCACAGCCTCGATCTTCGGCCCGAAGTCGGGCGAGGCTTCGCGCAGCAAGTCGTCGCCGATGGTGCTCATGTTGATGGTCCGCGGGCGCCGCCGCTGGCCCGCCGAGCCACCCACCGACGCCAGCAGATCGGGCCGCTGCAGCGTGGCGGCGTCGACAAAACCCTTGAACCAGCCCGACGCCGACAGCAGCAGGCCACCGCCCTGCTGGCGCCAGGCACCCGTCAGGCAGGGCAGCAGGGCGATCAGCCGCACGGCATTGCCGCCGCCGCGGCAGCGCTGCATGCCGTAGTTCAGCCGGATGGCGGCAGGCCGGTTGCTGGCGTAGTCGCGTGCCAGGCCACGCACCTCGTCGGCGCTGAGGCCGCAGACCTCGGCGGTGCGCTCGGGCGGCCAGGCCAGCGCCTTGTCGCGCAGCGCGTCGAAGCCCTCGACATGGCGGGCGATGTAGTCTTCATCGAGCCAGCTGTTGACGATCAGCTCGTGCATCAGCCCCAGCGCCAGGGCGCCGTCGGTGCCGGGGATCAGCGCCAGGTGCTGGTGGCACTTCTCGGCGGTCTCGGTGCGGCGCGGGTCGATGCAGACCAGCTTGGCGCCATTGCGCTTGGCCTGTTGGGCGAAGGTCCAGAAGTGCAGGTTCGAGGCGATCGAGTTGCTGCCCCAGATCACGATCAACTTGGCATCGGCGTAGTGCTCCAGGTGCATGCCGACCTTGCCGCCGTAGGTGGCGGCCAGCGCTTCGCCGCCGGCGCTGCTGCAGATGGTGCGGTCCAGCAGCGACGCGCCCAGCTTGTTGAAAAACCGCGCCGCCATGCCCTCGCCCTGCACCAGCCCCATGGTGCCGGCGTAGCTGTAAGGCAGGATGGCTTGCGGGTCGCGGGCGGCGATGGCCGACAGGCGGGCGGCGATGTCGCTCAGTGCCTCGTCCCAAGACAC
>JAYVDE010000126.1:0-2606 GCA_043749575.1 Burkholderiaceae bacterium
GGACGGTGTTGAACTGCAGGTCGCCGATCTGCCGGGCGAGGCCTTGGCCGAGTACCGGCAGGGTGTCATCACCGTCGACGTCGACGCCGGCGGCGCCGGCTGGTACATCGACGCGCTGCCGGCCGACGACAGGGAGTTCGGCGGCGCCGGCGCCGTGCTGCAGGCTCGGGCGGGTGGCCCCGCAGGCGCGCGTGTCGACCTGCTGTCGGTCATCAGCCACGAGCTCGGTCACGCGATGGGGCTGGGCCATGCCGACGGCGGCGTGATGAGCGCCGAGCTGGCAGCGGGCCAACGCTCGACACCGGAGAGCTGGGGCCGAGTGGGCGTCGAGCAAGCCCAGACGGCCAGCGTAAGCCGTCTGCCGGCAGCGGCGGCTGCGGCACGGCTCGAATTCGACTGGGGCCAGCCTCTGCAAGACGAGCGTAAGGACGCGAAGACAGTCCAGGCACGCGGCGCCGAGTTGCCTGCTGGCCTGGCGCGCCCGACGCCTGCCAGCAAGCTGGGCGTGGCCTGGCAGCAACGCTTCGTCAACGACCTGGGCGTCGATGCTCAGCGCCTGCGGCCCAATGCCGGGCTGGAACTGCACCTTCCGGTGGTGTCCAAGACCACCGCCCGGCTGCTGAGCCGCTGAAGATGACCCGCTGGGCCGGCCGACCCTGCAACGCGTCTAGCAGCAATGACCACGCGACGACTGGGTCGCGTTGGGCCCAAGCGGCAGGCGTGTGAATACGAACTGTGACTGATGGGATGGCGCCGCTAGCGAAGGGTGGTGGTGATGCGCCGGCAGCGCCGGACGGGCCTGGTGATGGAGACGCCAACGCAAGTCAAACGGGGTCGGCCGTGCAAGAGCCCACTCCGGCGGGCCGAGTGGCACTTGTCAACCTGACTTCGCACGTTAGGGCCATGCTGACCGCGCCGCGAGGGACTTGTTCCGCGTTGCCTTAGCGAATCTTTGAATCCCCCCCCTAATATGGGGCCAGGTTTTCGCCGAGGCGCCGCAAGGCGGCGCCGGTTAACCTTTGCCCTGCGGCAGGTGAGTCTGCTGTTTTCTTCACCGCGGCTTCGGCCCAGAGAGCATCCATGAGCAAACAGCTGCTGATCTACGAAACCGCCGTGCCGGTGTCTGCCGCACGCCATGCCAATGTTTCGCTGCAGCCCAGCCCCGACTACGCCTTCTCGGCCGGCGTAAACGCCGTGCCGCTGATGGCCGTGGAGTTCTTGCGCGCAGCGGTCGAGTACGCCATCGTCTTCACGGTCACCGGCGAAGAGGTCATGCCCGCCGTGGTGCTGGGCGTGCGCGGCGACCAGAACCTCTACCTCGCGGCCGACCGCCAATGGCAGGCCAAGTACGTGCCGGCCTTCATCCGCCGCTACCCCTTCGTCTTCTCGCGCAGCGCCGACGGCAAGACGCTCACGCTGTGCATCGACGAAGCGCACCCGGGTGTCAACCGCGAAGGCAAGGGCGAGCGCCTTTTCGGCGACGACAGCAAGCCCACGCCCTATGTTGAGCGCGTGCTCAAGTTTCTGCAGGAATACCAGTCGCAATTCGAGCGCACACGCCAGTTCGGCCAGAAGGTGCACAAGCTCGGGCTGCTGGAAGCGATGCAGGCCCAGGTGACCACGCCGACGGGCGAGAAGCTCTCGCTCAACGGCTTCCACAGCGTCAGCCGCGACAAGCTGCGCAAGCTGGACGGCGAGGCGCTGGCCAGCCTTGCCAAGACCGACGAGCTGGAGCTGCTCTACTTGCAGATGCACTCGATGCGCAACTTCATCGACGTCAAGGACCGCCTGATCGGAGCCCTGGCCGAGGACGAGGTGCCGGCCGCCACTGGCGCCACCGCCGACAGCGCGACGTGACGCCGGCCAGCGGGCTGCGCGGCGGTGCCCGGCGCCGCGTCTGAAGGTCGCTGACGAGCATGCAGTACACCGCCCCCGTCTATTCGATCGCCGACGAGCAGCGCGCGCGCAGCGAGTCGGCGGCCTGGGCGCAGTTCACCGCGCCGGGCGACGCTGGCCAGCTGTATGCCGCCTGGCTGGCGCTGCTGGCCGGGCGCATCCAGCGTTCACGCGCTGCCTTGCTGCTCACGCGTGAAAGCGCGCAGGGCGCCTTCAGCGTGGCCGCGGTCTGGCCCGACCCACGCCGTGACCTGCAATACCTGTCGCCAGTGGCGCAGCGCGCCTTGGAAGCGCGCGAAGGCGTGGTGGCCGCGCCCGGGGGTGAGGGCCCGCCGGGCAGCGACGGCCTGGCCCATGTCGGCTACCCGATCGAGGTCGCCGGCGAGCTTTGCGGCGCGGTGGTCTTCGACCTCGGCCCCGGGCCGCTGGCCGACCTGCAGACCGCGCTGCGCGACATCCATTGGGGTGCGGCCTGGCTCACGGACCACTTTCGCCAGCTCGCGCTGGCCGAGCGCGAGGCCGAACTGGCGCGTTCCTCGCTCTTCAACGAGGCCATGGCCACCGCGATGCAGCACACCCAGCTGCAGCCGTCGGCGCTGTCGGTGGTCAACGAACTGGCGCAGCGCCTGCGCTGCGACCGCGTCTCGGTGGGCTTCGAGCGGGCCGGGCAGGTGACGCCGCTGGTGATGTCCAACACCGCCACCTTCGAC
>JAYVDE010000127.1:0-7272 GCA_043749575.1 Burkholderiaceae bacterium
TCGCGCGATTGCCCGTCGATGATCAGCTCATGCAATGTCTGGCACGGGTAGTCACTCGTCCCGCCGTGACCGTCAGGCATCGCTTTGTTTGTGGCGCCCTTTCGGTGATGGATACGCGAGAAAACGCCGAAATTCGACAGCAGCACCTGCACCTCCTGGAGCAGCGGGCGATGCACCGAGCTAAGACGGATCGAGCAGGACTGGCCAAACGACGAGACATTGACCGTGCCGTCGGTCTGGAACAACGCCCGCAGATAGCCCTTCACGCAATCCTCCGAGCCGCGCCAAACCACCTCGGGCACTTGCAGCTTGGTTACGCGAGTAAAGCCGTAGGTTTGCAGCGCACGAGCGAGCAGCACCGACCGGATGAACACCTGGTTGCGGGCCGGCACGACGACTGGCGACACCTCATACCGGCGCGGCGCCAGCGCCTGCCCCGCGATCAACGCGTTCACTGCCATGGCAACAAAATCGGCCAGCGCCCGCTCTTCGTTCCAGAGGCTGACGATGGCGGCCTCCTGGCCTTTGCCCCGATGGGTGAAGTGGCCATCACCCGTGATCAGGCCCAGCAGCGTGCCCAGGGTTTCATTGCCGCTTTGACCAAATTGCCCCTTCGCGGATTGCACCCAGAGTTCATCGCCGACCCGCAAATCCGACAATTTGAGCTTTCCGCGTGCGGTGTACACCTCATGCCAGGCCGTGGCCTTGAGTGCATAGCCCTCGCCGGTGGTGATCTCAAAAACCTCGGCATCACGTGCCGTCATGAAGGCGGGCACGGCAGGCCGGGTTTCCACACCCCGCTCGTTGCGGCCTAGCGCCCGCTTGTCCACCGTCACTTGCAGCGGCACGCCCGCCGCATGCAAGTCACCGATCTTCATCAGGCCGTGTTGAGTGGCTAGGCGGGTATCGGCCGTGACACACGGGTTGGTCGCCGCGATCGTTTCGCAGTAACCCAGGTTGTTGTCCTGGTTGATGCGGTCGAGGAACAACACGCCCGGCTCGGCATGGTCGTAGGTGCTGCGCATGATCTCGTTCCACAACACGCGGGCGCGCAGGCTGCGGTAGACCCACAGGCCATCGGCGCGGCGTTTCAAGCCCCGGTCAACGCCGGCGGCCTTGATCGCCGGGCCGGGCTCGGCCTTGTGCACCAGCTCGATCTCGCCGTCGGCCACCACCGCCTGCATGAAGGCATCGGTCACGCCGACCGAGATGTTGAAGTTGCGCAGGTCGCCTTGGTCTTTGGCGCGGATGAAGGTTTCGATGTCGGGGTGGTCGCAGCGCAGCACGGCCATTTGCGCGCCCCTGCGGCTGCCCGCGCTTTCGACGGTTTCGCAGCTGCGGTCGAACACCCGCATGTAGCTGACCGGGCCCGAGGCGCTGCTTTGGGTCGGCGCCACCCAGGCGCCGGCGGGGCGGATGCGTGAAAAATCGTAGCCCACGCCGCCGCCGCGGCGCATGGTTTCGGCGGCCTCGGTCAGCGCGGTGTAGATGCCGGCAAAGCCTTCTTCGGGCTGCGAGATCGAATCGCCCACCGGCTGCACGAAGCAATTGATCAGCGTGGCCGCCAGCGGCGTGCCGGCGGCTGAATTGATGCGCCCGGCCGGCACGAAGCCGCGGCGCTGGGCGTCGAGGAACCGGGCTTGCCAGGCGGCGCGCTGCTCGACTGGCTCAGCCGCGGCCAGGGCCCGGGCGACCCGCTGGCGCACCTCGTCCAGCGTGGTTTCGCCGCCCTTGGCGTACTTTTCAGCCAGCACCTCGGCGCTGATGGCCTGCGGCGGCAAGCTGGCGCGGCTGGTGCCGACGGGGTGCTGGGCAGAGGCGGCCGGGGCGGGGGCGCTGCGGGGGCGGGTGGGGCTGGAGTGGCTCATGGTGCGGGGCTTTCTTGGGCGGGTTGCGGATGCGGCCCGCAACGGGCGCCCCGAACCTGGATGCGCGATGGCTGCGCTGGAGCTGGTGGTTTATACAGTATCCTGGGCGGGCGAACTGTCCTGGCTGTCCGTATTGCCCCTTCCATTGTGCTGATCATGGCCGACCTGTTGTCACCCCCTCGTGCCTGCCCTTTGGTGGTGATCGGCCGCTTTTCACCGGCCATGCCGCCCGTGCTGGCCACCCCGCCCGACCCGTTCGGCGAGCTGAATCCGCAGCAACGTGCCGCGGTGATGCACGGCGACGCGCCGCTGCTGGTGCTGGCCGGCGCCGGCTCGGGCAAGACGCTGACGCTGGCCGCCCGGGTGGCGCGGCTGGTGCTGGACGGCGCCGACCCCAACCGCTTGCTGCTGCTCACCTTCTCGCGCCGCGCCGCGCAAACCATGAGCCAGCGTGCCGGCCGTTTGCTGCACCAGGCGCTGGGCTTTCGAGCCACCCAGCGCGCGCCGCAGCTGCCCTGGGCCGGCACCTTCCACGCCATCGGGGCCCGCTTGCTGCGCGAGCACGCCGGCGCGGTCGGCCTGCCCGCTGACTTCAGCATCCTCGACCGCGGCGATGCCGAGGATTTGATGGCCCTGGTGCGCCAGGCCCAGGGTTGGGCGGCCACGCGCACGCGGTTCCCGTTGAAAGCGACCTGCCTGGCGATCTACAGCCGCACGCTGAACCGCCAGGTGCCGCTGGCGCAGGTGCTGGCCGATGACTTTCCGTGGTGCGCCGCCTGGCATGACGAGCTGAAGGCCTTGTTCCGCGGCTATGCCGCCGACAAGCAGGCCCAGCATGTGCTGGACTACGACGACCTGCTGCTGGCCTGGCACCAGATGCTGGCCGACCCGGCGCTGGCCAGCCGCCTCGGTGACCGCTTCCAGCCCGTGCTGGTCGACGAGTACCAGGACACCAACCGGCTGCAGGCCGAGATCCTGCAGCGCCTGAAGCCCGATGGCCGCGGCCTCACCGTGGTCGGCGACGACGCGCAATCGATCTATGCCTTCCGCGCGGCGGAAGTCGGCAACATCCTGGGCTTTGCGCGGCAGTTTGGCGCGGCGGCCAGCACCGTGCTGCTCGAACGCAACTACCGCAGCACCGCACCCATCCTGGCCGCCAGCAACGCAGTGATCGCACTGGCCGAAGAGCGCCATGCCAAGACGTTGTGGACTGACCGCCCGGGCGGCGCACGCCCGTTGCTGGTGACGGTGGCCGACGAGATGGCCCAGGCCCGCTGGGTGGCCGACCAGGTGCTGGCCCAGCGCGAAGAAGGCCTGGTGCTCAAGCGGCAGGCGGTGCTGTTTCGCACCGGCCACCACAGCGCGGCGCTTGAGTTGGAGCTGAGCCGCCGCAACATCCCGTTTGTCAAGTTCGGTGGCCTGAAGTTTCTGGAAGCCGCCCATGTCAAAGACCTGCTGGCGGTGTTGCGCTGGGCGCAGAACCCGCGCGGTGCGCTGGCCGGGTTTCGGGTGGCGCTGCTGGTGCCGGGCATCGGGCCGGCGGCGGCGCGCCGCTTGCTCGATGGCATGGCCGCCGCGACCGACGCCGCCGCGGCGCTGCGGGCCTGGGTGCCACCGCCCGCGGCGGCGGCCGATTGGGCGGCGCTGGTCGCCCTGCTCGACAGCTTGCAGGCGGCGGCTTCGCCCTGGCCCGCCGAACTGGCCGCCGTGCGCACCTGGTATGCACCGCTGCTGCAGCGCCGCTTTGCCGACGACGCGGTGGTGCGGGGTCTCGACCTCGACCAGCTGCAGCTGCTGGCGGCGGCCCAAGCCAACCGCGAGCGCTTTCTCACCGACCTGACGCTCGACCCGCCCGCGGCCACCAGCGACGAATCGGGCGTGCCGCATCAGGACGACGACTACTTGATCCTGTCGACGATCCACGCCGCCAAGGGCCAGGAGTGGGATGCGGTGACGATCCTCAACGTGATCGACGGCTGTCTGCCGGCCGACCTGGCCACCGGCTCCGCCGCCGCGGTGGCCGAAGAACGCCGCCTGCTGTATGTCGGCATGACGCGGGCCAAGCAGCAACTGCAGCTGATGGTGCCGCTGCGTTTCCACGTCAGCCAGCAGCACCGGCATGGCGACCGGCACCTGTATGGGGGCTTGAGCCGCTTCATCCCGCCCGAGGTGGCCGCGCTGTTTGATCGGGTCGGGCCGGCGGCGGTGGTCGGCGATTTGCCGGCCAGTGAGCTGCAGGCTGCGCCCCCGCTGCCGATTGCCGCGCAGCCCCTGCGCCTGGGCTCGGCCTGGGACTGACCGGGCGGGGCGAATCGCCTACGTCAAAGCGCCGGTCTTCAATCCTTGCCCAGGTCCATCAACAGGCGGGTGCTGAGGTAGAGCCGCGGCACGATCGAGTCGATCTCGATGTACTCGTCCTTGGCGTGGTAGCCCCAGCCGGCCAGGCCCAGGCTCTCCAGCACCGCGGCCTTGCCGGAGCGGTTGGCGAAGCCGGCGTCGGTGCCGGCGCCGGTGCCGGGCACAAGAGTCAGCGGGCGATTGTCCAGCTCGGCATAGATCGCCTGGGCGCGCCGGGCCAGGGCCAGCGTGCGCTCGCCGCCGACGAAGGGCGGGCGGCCATCGCCCAGCTGGATGCTGACCGCGGTGTCGGGCACGCGCTGACTCTCGGCCACCTTGGCGCGCAGCGCGGCCAACAACTGCTCACTGGCGCCTGCGGCCGTCAGCCGCACGTCGGCGCTGGCGGTGGCGGTGTCGGGGATCTGGTTGCGCGTCTTGCCCGACTGCATCGTCGTCCAGTTCAGCTGCGCGCCCGGGATGCCCTTGGCGATGTCCTGAGTCTGCACCACCTGGTGGGTCAGCTCGACCAGTGCGTTGCGGCCCAGCTGCGGTGCGGCACCGGCATGTGACGCGCGGCCCTTGATCTCCATCTTCACGGTCGCCGTGCCGGCGGCGGCCAGCAGCACGCCCTCGGTCTTGGCGAAGGCCTTGGCCGCGGTGGGCTCGTAGGACAGCACCACGTCGTGCGACTCAGCCAACGCAGCGATGGCCTCGCCCGAGCCGGCCGACTGCGATTCTTCGTCGGCGTTGAACAGCACGGTGAGTCGGCATCAGGCCTTGCCATACGCATGCCCCGGGCATGCCCTGACCCGCCCGACTCGCTCGGCCCGGCCCGCCGCAGGCCCGGCGCAGATGGTGCGGCAGGCGGGTGTCGCAGCGGGGCCACTCAGTGCCGCCGCGTGCCCAGCCAGGTGCCGCCCAGCACAGCGGCCAGGCCCACGCCGTGCCACACATTCAGCGGCTCGCCCAGCAGCAGCACCGCGAACAGCACGCCGAAGATCGGCACCCAGTAGGCATACAGCGCGGTGCGGGCCACGCCCAGCACCACCAGGCCGCGGTTCCACACCAGCGCGCCGACGGCAGTGGCCAGCAGGCTGGAGAGCACCAGCAGCGCCACCGTGCCCCACGTGACCCGCGACCAGTCGACCAGCACCGGTGTGGGTTGCAGCCCGAGGTGCAGCGCCAGCAGTACGGTGCCGATCACGCTCAGCATCGCGCTGACCAGGCCGCTGTCGAGCTCACGCGACAGGCGTTGCACCAGCACGCCGCCCAGCACCCAGGTCATCACCGAGCCGAACAGCAGCAGGTCGCCCAGCCCGCTGCCGCCCAGCGCCGCGCCCGGCCGGTGCAGCGCCACCGCGGCCACGCCGCCAAAGCCCAGCACCACGCCGGCGATGCGCGATCGCGTCAAGCGCTCGCCCAGCAAGCCCGCGGCGACCAGCGCCGAGACCAGCGGGTTCAGCGAGATCACCAGCGCCGCGTTGGCCGCCGCGGTGCGGGTCACGCCGGCGGTGAAGAAGAGCTGGTTCAGGTAGATCATCAGCACCGCACAGCCGGTCAAGGTCAGCCACTGCGAGCGCCGCAGCCGGGGCCAGCGCAGGCCGCGCCAATAGGCCAGCGCGCTCAGTGCAAGGGCCGAGACCGCCATCCGCAGCACCGCCACCAGCATCGGCTCCAGGCTCTCGAACAGCAGCTTGACGACCGACAGGTTGGCGCCCCAGACCGCCATGGTGCCCAGCAGCAGCCAGCGCAAATGGGGCTGCGGCGGGTCGACGGAAAGGGCTGCGGGTGCTGGCACTGGCATGGTCAAACGGGCATTGTGTGCGGGCTGCGGCGGCGCGGCGGCAAAGCGGGGCCGCGGCGGAACAGCGGCCAAGCGTGGCCGCGGCGGTTCAGCCGCCAAGCGTGGCCGCGCCGGCCCAGCTGCACGGCGGGCGTCGCTGCGGTTCAGGCGGCTGGCAAGGCCCGCCAGGCGGCGGCAAACCGGCGTGCCTGCAGGGCCACCTCGGCCACCGTCATGCCCGGCTTGTAGAGCGCCGAGCCGATGCCGAAACCAGTGGCACCGGCGGCGCGGTAGGCCGCCATGTTGTCGGGCGTGATGCCGCCGACCGGCAGCAGGGTCGTGGCCGCGGGCAGCACGGCACGCAGGGCTTTGAGCACCGCGGGTGTCACCGACTCGGCCGGAAACAGCTTCAAGCCATGGGCGCCGGCGGCCAGCGCTGCAAAGGCCTCGGTGGGCGTGGCCACGCCGGGCAGGCAGACCAGGCCGCGCTGCAGCGCTTCGGCGATCACGGCGACATCGGTGTTCGGCGCGACCACCAACGCAGCGCCAGCATCGGCGACGCTGCGCACGTCGCTGGCGGTCAGCACCGTGCCGGCGCCCACCAAGGCCTGCGGCAGGGCGCGGGCCAGCGCGGCGATGCTGTCGAACGGCCGCGGCGAGTTGAGCGGCACCTCGATGAGGGACCAGCCGGCGGCCACCAGCGCTTCGCCGACCGGCAACGCTTCAGCCGGCGTGATGCCGCGCAGGATGGCCACCAACGGCAGCTGGTGCAACGCGGCGGCCAGGCGGCGGGCGGCGGTGGTGTCGGGGTGGCTGGTGGGCAAGGGCATCATGGTCGGGTGCTGGGGTGTGAGGCGGTCGTCAAGCGGTCGTGTGGCGCGCCAGTGGCGAACCTGTGGCGAATGGCGGGGGGATGCCGGCGCTGCGGCGGGTTCAGGGCGCGGCAAGCATCGTCAGGATACTGGGCCACGCGGGCCACGCGGGCCACGCCGGCCACGCCGGCCGCACGGGCCGCACGGGCCGTGCGGCCTGCTCAGGCCATCGCCAAGCGACCGGCCAGCGCCGCCAGGCCGCGCCAAGTGGCTTCAGCGGCCACGGTTTGCGTCACCAGGCCGCGGCCGGCCAGCGCACGCTGGTAACGCGCCGTCAGCGCCGCGCTGCCGACCACCACCACGGGGCCAGCCGCCGCCGGCGCCGCGGCGTGCAGCTCTTCGCCGATCAACAGGCCCGACAGGTAGCTGGCGCCTTCGGCCGGGCTTTGGCGCCCGAACAAGGCCAGCGCGC
>JAYVDE010000128.1:0-2599 GCA_043749575.1 Burkholderiaceae bacterium
CGAGGACTTGTTCAGCATGGCCTTTGGCCGGCCTCGGGGCGTTCATGAGTCAACGACGGTCCGCTCCCGAGTTGACTCACCCCTTGGGGGGAGGACGCCGCAAGGCGGCGGCGGCCTTGGCGGCACTCTCAGCTGAGGTAACCCTCCACCAGCGACCGGTCGAGCCGCAGCTGAGAGGCCGGTCCGGCCAATATGGCACGGCCATTGCGCAGCACCATGCCGCGGTCGGCCACCTCCAGTGCAAGAAAGGCGGCCTGCTCCACCAGCAGGACCGTCATGCCTTCGTCGGCGAGTTGCCGCAGCGTTCGCAAGATCGCCTGCACGATCTGCGGCGCCAGCCCCAGCGAAGGCTCGTCGAGCAGAATGGCGCTGGGCCCCATCATCAGTCCGCGCGAAACGGCCAACATCTGCTGCTCGCCCCCCGACAGCGACGCGCCGGAAATGTGTTGGCGCTCGCGCAACACCGGGAAGCGGATGAACTCGCGCGCGAGACGGGCCTCGATCTCGGCCTTGTCGACACCGCTCTGGACGGCGCCAATCTTCAGATTGTCGAGCACCGAAAGTGCCGGGACGATCTGGCGGCCCTGCGGTACATGGACCAGGCCGTCGCGAGCCAGCAGGTGCGCCGCCTTGCCGCGGATCGACTCGCCGCGGTAGTACACGGCGCCGCTGCTGAGCGGCAGCAGCCCGGAGACGGCGCGCAGCAGCGAGGTCTTGCCCGCGCCGTTGGCGCCGATGACCGCCAGCAACTCGCCCGGCTTGGCGTCCAGGTCGATGTCCTGGATAACATCGATGGCACCGATGCGCGCGGACGCTTTCTTCAGCGAGATCATGGCGCGCCTCCCGTACCCAGGTAGGCGGCGATCACCTGCTGGTCGGCCTGGATGGCTGCCGGGGTTCCGGTGGCGATCAGTTTGCCGTGGTCCAGCACACTGATGGCGTCGCACAGGCTCATCACGAATTCCATGTTGTGCTCGACCAGCACGATGGTGGCACCCAGCTCGCGCAGCCTGCGCAACACCGCGGCAATTTCCCGTGCTTCCTGCGTGTTAAGGCCGGCGATCGGCTCGTCCAGCAGCAGCACGCGAGGGCGCTGCGCGATGGCGCGCGCCAGTTCAACCAGCTTGCGGTGGCCATATGGCAGCTCACCGGGCATTCGGTGGGCCACCTGTGCGATGCCCAGGAAAGCCAGGATGTTCATGGCGTCGTGCTGCTCGCGTGCCTCGAAGTCACGGCCCGACAGCCAGCGTCCGAAGGAGCGCAGCACCCCGGTGGATGACTGCAGGCCAAGCATCACGTTCTCCAGCGCGGTCGCACCGTGAATCAGCTGCAGGTTCTGAAACGTGCGCGCCAGGCCGATCCCCGCGCGTTGCGGCGTGCTCAGACCTTGCAGCGCCAGCTCGCCCAGCTGGATGCTGCCACCGTCGGGCTGGTAGAGGCCCGCGATGACGTTGATCAGCGTTGACTTGCCCGCGCCGTTCGGCCCGATCAGGCCGTGGATGGTGCCGGCACGCACGTCGAGCGAGACGGCATCGATCGCCACGACGCCCTGGTAACGCTTGGTGATCGAACGCACCGTCAGTGAGACACCGTCAAGGCGCTCGATCATGAGATGGCGCGACGCTGCCGCGGCCAAAGCGGCTTGGGTTGCGACCGCCCTGCCGCGGCGCAGCCGGTCGATCAGACCGGCTGCGCCCTGCGGAAACGCCAGCAGCACGCCCAGCAAGATGGCGCCGTAAATGATCAGGCCGAACTTTTCCACCCCGGCGATGCCCTCGACGATGAGCAGGAGCATGGCCGTGCCAAGCAGGGGACCACTGCGCGCGCCCAGGCCGCCGATCACCGCGGCAATCAGCAGCGCGATGCTGAGCCGAACGGTAAAGGCATCGCTGCTGATGAAGCCCGACTGGTGCGCAAACAGCGCACCCGCCAAGCCGGCGCACGCCGAGCACAGCGCGAACCCCCAGGCCCGCCACAGGGGCACCCGGATGCCGATGCTGGCCGCGAACACTTCAGATTCGCGGATGGCGCGCAGCTTGCGACCCAGGCTCGATTGCGCCACGAAGTCCGCCACCACCTGGACGGCCAGCAAGCAAGCCAGCGACGCATAGAGGAACCAAGCCGCGCTGGCTCTGGCGCCGCCGATGCTGATCTGCGCAATGCCCATCAGACCCATGGTGCCGCCGGTCAGCCCCACCCACCGCTGTGCGGCGATGTCGGCCAGGAAGCCGAAGGCCAGCGTCGTCATCGCCAGATAGAGGCCGCGCGTGCGCAGCGCAAAAATACCCACCAGCACGCCCGCCAACAGGCTGACGGCCACACCGACGGCAATGGATGCAAACATCGGCAGGCCCAGCTTGGTGCTGGTGATCGCCGAGCCGTAGGCGCCCAATGCGTAGAACCCCGCATGGCCCAGTGACATCTGCCCTGAAAGCCCTAGCAGGATATTCAGGCCGATCACTGCGATGGCGGTGTAGCAAAAGGTCTGCGCCAAGTGCAGCACGAAGCCACTGACCGGCAGCCAGGGCAGTGCAATCATCAAGGCAGCGCCAAGCGCGTACAGCAGCAAGGGCGCCTTCTTGGCGCTACCCGCCGGTGA
>JAYVDE010000129.1:0-7269 GCA_043749575.1 Burkholderiaceae bacterium
CGCCGGAGATTGCCTTCTTCCTCGTACTTGTCGATCACCACCGTGGCACTGTAGGGCAGCTCGTCGCCGGTCAGGCGGAACAGCTTTTCGCGGATCAGCTCGGCGGCCATGAACTTGTCGCTGCGGTCGGTCAGCACGTCTTCTTCGTAGGTCCACGCCTGCTCGGGCAGGTAGGGCTCGACGATCTTGAACAAGCGCTCGACATCGCTGGGCTTGGTCGACGACATCGGCACGTACTCGGCAAACGGGTGGCGCTCCTGCATGCTTTTGAGCCAGGGCATCACATCGGTGCGGCGGGTGATGGTGTCGAGCTTGTTGGCGACCAGGAAAACCGGCTTGTCGGTGGGCATCAGCGCCAGCACCTTGGCGTCGTCGAGCCCGAACTTGCCGGCCTCGACCATGAACCAGACCACGTCGACATCGCTCAACGCAGACGTCACGGTACGGTTCAGCTTGCGGTTCAGCACGGTTCGGCCACGGATGTTGTGGGTCTGAAAGCCCGGCGTGTCGACAAAGACGAACTGCGTGTCGCCCAGCGTGCGGATGCCGGTGATGCGGTGCCGCGTGGTCTGCGCCTTGCGCGAGGTGATGCTGATCTTTTGCCCCACCAGCGCGTTCAACAGCGTGGACTTGCCGACGTTGGGCCGGCCGACGATGGCGATCGTGCCGCAGCGGCGGCCCTCGCCGGCCAGCGGGTCGACGGGGTGTTCAGCCAGTGACGGCTGCGGGGTCTCGGGGGTCGCGGGGAAGTCGGGTTCGTTCATGCTGAAGCTTCTTGGGTTGACCGCGGAGGCGGTCGGGTGAAATCACCGGCGATGACGGGCCGCTCAGGCGCTCAGGACCGCAGCGGCCCGCCGGGCTTGTCGCTGGCCTTCAGCCGGGCCAGCAGGCGGCGGGCGGCCTCTTGTTCGGCGGTGCGGCGTGATCGGCCCTCACCCTGCTCAGCCAGGCCCAAGGCCGGCACGGCGCATTCGACGTCGAAGGTTTGCGCATGGGCTTGGCCGCGGGTGGCAACAATGCGGTAAGCGGGCACCGGCAGCTTGCGCCCTTGCAGCCATTCCTGCAGTTCGGTCTTGGCGTCCTTGGCCCAGCTTTCGGCCTCGGTGCCGGCGATCAGCTCACCGAACAGTTGGCGCACCAGGCCGGCGGCCGGCGGCAAGCCGCCGTCGAGGTAGATCGCGCCGATCAAGGCCTCGACCGCATCGGCCAGGATAGACGGCCGCTGCGCCCCGCCGCCGCGCGCTTCACCCTCGGACAAGCGCAGCGCCTCGGGCAGCCCTAAGCCCAGCGCGGCGCGGTGCAGGCTGTCTTCGCGCACCAGATGGGCCCGCACGCGGGTCAGGTCGCCCTCGTCGGCGCCGACAAACCGGTCGTAGAGCAGGTCGGACACGGCCATGTTGAGGATCGCGTCGCCGAGAAATTCAAGCCGCTCGGTGTGGTCGGCGCCGAAGCTGCGGTGGGTCAGCGCACGCTGCAACAGGCCGACATCGGCAAAGCGGTGGCCCAAACGGGCTTGCAGGGCATCGAGGCGGGGGTCCATGGCGTCAGAGGGAGGTCTTGCGCGGCACCGGCCCGGTGGCCTGGCGCGCCGCTGTCACTTGGAGCGCCCAGCGTACTTGATCAGCAGGAACAGCGGGCCGACGAGCTCGATTTCCTTCTCGTAGGCAAAGGCGATCACGACGCGGTTGTTTTCCTTCGTGATGTCGAGATCCTTGGCTTCGATCGACGAGATCGTCTGGTCGATCTGCAGCTGCCTGCTGAAGGCCTGGCGGATTTCGGGCACCGTGTTGGCGGGCGACGCCGCCAGCCGATCAACCACCGCCTGGACGGTGTAGAACTCGCTCACCGTGGGCAGCACCCGCACCGCCAGGTAGCCGATGAAGCCGACCAGGATGGCCCAGGTCAGCAGGCCGATCAAGGTCAGCCCCCGCTGCTGGCGCGGCGCGGCAGGCCGGGTGCGTCGAGCTGGCGTCATGGGGAACCGCAGGGGCGCCGGCATCAGTCAAACAGGCCGATGCGGCGCAGGTTGCCGAAGTTCATCCACACCATGAAGGCCCGGCCCACGATGTGCTCGTCGGCCACAAAACCCCAGTAGCGGGAATCCTGCGAGTTGTCGCGGTTGTCGCCCATCATGAAGTAGTGGCCGGCCGGTACTTTGCAGGTCACGCCCTCGGCGGTGTAGCGGCAGTTGTCACGGAAGTTGACGAAGCTGTCCATCGGCCGGTAGATCGACGCCCGCTTGGGCTCGACCAGGATGCCATGTGCCACCGCGCCCAGCTTCTCGCTGAACTTGGGCGCGTAGCGCATGCTGTCATCGTCGTAATAGTCGCCTTGGGGCTGCACCGGCACCAACTGGCCGTTGATGCTGAGGCTCTGGTTGGTGTAGCTGACCTCGTCGCCGGGGATGCCGACCACCCGCTTGATGTAGTCGATGCGCGGGTCCACCGGGTAGTGGAAGACCATCACGTCGCCGCGCTTGGGGTCGTTGTTGGCGACGATCTTGGTGTTGAGCACCGGCAGGCGCACGCCGTAGTGAAACTTGTTGACCAGAATCAGATCACCGACCACCAAGGTGGGGATCATCGATCCCGACGGGATCTTGAACGGCTCGAACAAGAACGAGCGCAACAAAAACACCGCCAGGATCACCGGGAACAGCCCGGCCGTCCAATCGAGCCACCAGGGCTGCATCAGCAGCTTCTCGCGCGCCGCCGCGACATTGCCGTCGATCTGCGCGATGCCTTGGCGGCCCAGGTCAGCGCGGCGCTTGGCATCTTGCGTGGCCAGCGCTGCGGCAGCGGCCTGGCGGGCGGGCGCGAAACGCAAGCGTTCGGCCAGCCAATAGCCCAGCGTGACGATCGTCAGCACGAACAACAGCAGCGAGAAGTTGCCGATCCAGTAACCCAGCCACCAGCCGGCGCCGTAGACCAGCAGGACGCCGTACAACACGGCGGTAAGTGCACTCATCATGAAAATGGGGGTGGGGTTGGTGGGGGGTTGGGGTTGTTCAATCTTCGACCTGGAGGATCGCCAGGAAGGCCTCTTGAGGCACTTCCACCGAGCCGATCTGCTTCATGCGTTTTTTGCCGGCCTTCTGCTTTTCGAGCAGCTTCTTCTTGCGCGAGATGTCGCCGCCATAACATTTTGCCAGCACGTTCTTGCGCAGCGCCTTGATGTTCTCGCGGGCGATGATGTTGACGCCGATGGCCGCCTGGATCGCCACGTCGTACATCTGCCGCGGGATCTGCTCGCGCATCTTGGCCGCCACGCCACGGCCGCGCAGCTGGCTTTTTTCGCGGTGCACGATGATCGACAGTGCGTCGATGCGGTCGCCGTTGATCAGCAGGTCGACCTTCACCACGTCAGCGGCGCGGTACTCCTTGAACTCGTAGTCCATGCTGGCGTAACCGCGCGACACGCTTTTCAGCTTGTCGAAGAAGTCCAGCACGATCTCGGCCAGCGGCATGTCGTAGGTCAACATCACCTGGCGGCCGTGGTAGCTCATGTTCAGCTGCATGCCGCGTTTCGCGTTGGCCAGCGTCATCACCGGGCCGACGTAGTCTTGCGGCATGTACAAGTGCATCTTGACGATCGGCTCGCGGATCTCTTTGATGCGGCCGAGATCAGGCATCTTGCTGGGGTTCTCGACCTGCAACACCGTGCCGTCGTTCAACTCGACCTGATAGACCACGCTGGGCGCGGTGGTGATCAAGTCTTGGTCGAACTCGCGCTCCAGCCGCTCTTGCACGATTTCCATGTGCAGCAGTCCCAGGAAACCGCAGCGAAAACCAAAACCCAGTGCCTGCGACACCTCGGGCTCGTAGCGCAGCGAGCTGTCGTTGAGCTTCAGCTTTTCCAGCGCATCACGCAGCTGGTCGTATTCGCTGGCCTCGGTGGGGTACAGCCCGGCAAACACCTGCGGCTGGATCTCCTTGAAGCCCGGCAGCGCCTGGGTCGCCGGGCCGGCGTTGTTCGGCAGCTTCTTGTCGAGCGTGACGGTATCGCCCACCTTGGCGGCCTGCAGCTCCTTGATGCCGGCGATCAGGAAGCCGACCTCGCCGGCCTTCAACTCCTGCCGCGCTTCGCTCTTGGGCGTGAAGACGCCCAGCTGCTCCAGCGGGTAGGTGGTGTTGGTGGCCATCATGCGGATGCGGTCGCCGCGCTTGAGCACACCATCGACCACGCGCACCAGCATCACCACGCCGACGTAGTTGTCGAACCAGCTGTCAACGATCATCGCCCGCGGCGGGCCGTTGGCATCGCCCTTG
Organism: Burkholderiaceae bacterium; assembly: GCA_043749575.1. Classification (GTDB taxonomy): domain Bacteria; phylum Pseudomonadota; class Gammaproteobacteria; order Burkholderiales; family Burkholderiaceae_C; genus Pseudaquabacterium. The sequence continues at coordinate 4,269 of JAYVDE010000129.1, forward strand.
GGCGGCGGCATGCGGGCGATCACCGCCTCCAAGATCTCGTCGATGCCCAAGCCGGTCTTGGCCGAGCAGGGGATGGCGTCGTCGGCATCGATGCCGATCACGTCTTCGATCTCGCTCCTGGCGTTGTCAGGGTCGGCGTTGGGCAGGTCCATCTTGTTGAGCACCGGCACCACGGTGACGCCGAGGTCCAGCGCGGTGTAGCAATTGGCCACCGTCTGGGCTTCAACGCCTTGGCTGGCGTCGACCACCAGCAGCGCACCTTCGCAGGCCGACAACGAGCGGCTGACTTCGTAGCTGAAGTCGACATGGCCCGGGGTGTCGATCAGGTTGAGCTGGTAGACCTCGCCGTTTTTCGCGGTGTATTGCAGCGACGCGGTCTGGGCCTTGATGGTGATGCCGCGCTCGCGCTCGATGTCCATCGAGTCGAGCACCTGAGACTCCATCTCGCGGTCGCTCAGGCCGCCGCAGCGGTGGATCAATCGATCGGCCAGCGTCGACTTGCCGTGGTCGATGTGGGCGATGATCGAAAAGTTTCTGATGTGGTCCATGGGTCTGATCGTGCGCTAGTGTCTGCTCGCGAACGGCCTGCGCCCAGCCGCATCCAGCGGATCTGGTGCGGTCTGGACGGGCGCTGCTCGCGGCGCGGCAGGGCCGGTTCAAGGCTCTGCCGGGACATAAAAAAAAGGCACGTCCAAGAGGAGACGCGCCTTCCAACAAATGTTTGGCAACTGCTTGTTGGGCCTTCATTGTAGCCAAATCCACCGGGCTGGAAACCGCGCTTGCCCGATGGCGGCCCGTTGCAGGCTGCCATCGGCAAATGCTTGTGCACAGCTTGTCAACAGCTTTCGGCTGGCGGTGCCCTGCAAAATCTGCTGCCGTCGGGGCCCTGGGATTCACTCGGTCCGCCCAAATACTTGCCGGCTTGCAGGCCGGCAGCCTCAGCGGGTGGGGCGGATCACCAGGTAGTTGACCCATTCGCCGCGGCGCACCATCACGCTGACGGCCCGCGCCTTCTCGGCTTTGGCGGCCACGGCCAAAAACTGCTTGACGTCGGCGACCTCGGCGTTGTCCAGCGCCAGGATCACGTCGCCCTCGCGCAGGCCGGCTCGGGCCGCGGCACCGTCCACCGCATCGACCTTGACACCACCGCGCAACTTCAGCTCGCGCTTGGCGGCATCGTTGAGCTCGCTGACCGTCAAGCCCAGCGCGGTTTTGCCCGCCGCGGCCGCAGCCGCTGCACCGGCATCGGCCTGGGACACGCGGGTCGGTGCATCGGGCTCAAATTCGGCCACGGTCACCGTGACATCCTTGTAGCCGCCGCGGCGGAAGACCTGCAGCACCGTCTTGCTGCCCGGCTTGGCGGCACCGACCAGGCGTGGCAGGTCGCCTGACTTCTCGATCACCTTGCCATCAACCTTGGTGATGATGTCGCCGGCCTCGATGCCGGCCTTGTCGGCTGGGCCACCGCTTTCAGCACCTCGCACCAGGGCGCCCGCGGCGCGGCCCAAGCCGATGGACTCGGCCACCTCTTTGGTCACCGGCGCGATGGTCACGCCGATGCGGCCGCGGATGACCCGGCCACCCGCGCGCAACTGGTCGGCCACGCGGCTGGCCTCGTCGATCGGGATCGCGAACGAGATGCCCATGAAGCCCCCCGAGCGGCTGTAGATCTGCGAGTTGATGCCCACCACCTCACCCCGCATGTTGATCAGCGGGCCACCCGAGTTGCCGGGGTTGATCGCCACGTCGGTCTGGATGAAGGGCAGGTAGTCGCCGGTGTCGCGCGCCTTGGCGCTGACGATGCCGGCGGTGACGCTGTTTTCCAGCCCGAAGGGCGAGCCGATGGCCATCACCCATTCGCCCACCTTCAGGCGGCTGACGTCGCCCAGCTTGACCGCCGGCAGGCCGGTGGCCTCGATCTTGACCACCGCCACGTCGGTGCGCTTGTCCAGACCGATCACCTTGGCCTTGAACTCGCGCTTGTCAGTCAAGGTGACCAGCAATTCGTCGGCGCCGTCGACCACATGGGCGTTGGTCATCACGTAGCCATCGGCACTCAGGATGAAACCCGAGCCGACACCCCGTTGCTGCGGTTCTTCGTCACCGCCACCGCCACCACCACCACCACCACCGCCCCGGGGACCACCGCGGCCGCCCGGCATCGGGATGCCGAAACGGCGGAAGAACTCTTCCATGTTGGGGTCCATGCCGCTGCCGCCCGGGGCGGCCGCGCTGCCCTTGTGGGCGCGTTCCAGCGTGCGGATATTGACCACCGAGGGGCCCACCTTCTCAACCAGCTCGGTGAAATCGGGCAGCTCGCCACGCGCTTGCGCGGCCACCGGCGATGCCAGCGTGCACACCAGCGCCAGCGCCATCGCGGCCCGCAGGACCAGCCGGCGGCCGGCGCGCAGCGGGGTCATCGTCGTCAGAACCAGTTCAGACATCCATTCACCTCTTCAGAGAAAAACATCCGCCATGACGGCGGACCTTGTATCAACCCGACCGGCCCCTCGTGCGCCTGGCAGGGCAGCCGGTGACACCGCCGACACGCAGCCTCAACGCTTGCGTTCCAACATCAACGCTTGCGCTCCAGCATCAACTCGAACATCTGCATTGTGGCCATCGGCACCTCGCCGACAATCGTGACCCACCAATCGCCATGGCGGTTCATCAAGGTGTGGGTCGCGCCCAGGCTGGTGCCCAACGGCTGCTTGTGCCGTTGCGCGTCGTAGGGCTCGATGAACACCGAGACATGCGCCATGCCGTCAGAGAACACCGACTGCAGCACCGGCACCGAAGCGCCGTTGTCGGCGGTGGCATCCAGCGGGCGCTTGGTGCAGCTGACCAGCTGAAAGCCGGGCACCGGCCGCGCCACGGCCCAGCCTTCGGCCTCCAGCGGCACCCGCTGGGCCTGCGCTTGCAGCACCCGATAGCCATCGAGCTTCTTCATGGCCTTGAGAAAGGCATCGGGTTGCAGCCGCGCCCCCAGCTTGACATCGGT
>JAYVDE010000130.1:0-2594 GCA_043749575.1 Burkholderiaceae bacterium
TCGTTCATGCGTTCGGCCGGGTGCACGACGACCACCTTGCAACGCCCGCGCGCCGAGGTGACTTGCGCAAAACCGACCGCCGCGCGCACGGCCTCGACCTTGATCTCCTTGCTCGGCTTCGCCTTCGACGCCTTGTCGGACGCGGCCTCGTCGCCATCGGACAAGTTCCAGCCCAGCGGCTCGCGCAAGGCCTCCGGCAGCAACACCATCAGGTCGGGGTGCGAACGCGCCTGCACCAGCCGGCAACTGGCGCAGTGCCCACAGGGGCGCACCTCGGTCGGGTCTGCCGCCTCGCACAGCCAAGCCTGCGCCAGCGTCACCGCCAGGTCGAACTGGCCGACGCCTCGCGGGCCTTGCAGCAGGAGCGCATGGGCGCGCCGCGTCAGCAAGGTGTCACGCAGCGTCGCTTCCAGCCACGGCATGGGCAGCCTGCCGTCCGGGCCTACCACGCGCGTGCCTCCAGCACGGCGGTGATCTGGCGCGCCACCGTGTCGCGGTCGAGGGCGGCATTGATGCGTGCAAAGCGCTGCGGCGCCGCCACCGCCCTCGCCTCGTAGCCGGAACGCACGCGCTCAAAGAACTCGAGATCCTGTCGCTCGAAACGGTCAGCCGAACGGGCTTGCGCGCGCCGCTGTGCGGCCATGTCGGCGGGCAGGTCGAACCAGAGTGTCAGGTCGGGCTGCAGCTCGCCTTGTACCCAGGTTTCGAGTTCGTTCAGGAGGCCCATCGACAGCCCGCGGCCCGCGCCCTGGTAAGCGAATGTGGCATCTGTGAAGCGGTCGCACAGCACCGTGTCGCCACGCACCAACGCAGGCACGATGACTTGCTGAAGATGATCGCGGCGGGCGGCGAAGACCAGCAGCACCTCGGTCATCGCATCCATCGCCGTGTTCAGGACCAGGCCACGCAGCGTCTCGGCCAACGGCGTGCCACCGGGTTCGCGCGTGCTGACAAGCGTGGTGCCTGCAGCCCGCAGGCGCTGCGCCACAGCCGCGATGTGCGTTGACTTGCCCGCACCGTCAATGCCTTCGAACGTGATGAACCTGCCCTTCACGAATCTGTCTCCATGGCTCTCTTGACTTGAATCGGCAGCGTCACTTGCTGCCCCGTTGAGCGCTGCGCTGGTAGCGGTTCACCGCGCGGTTGTGGTCCGCCAGAGTGTCGCTGAATTCGCTGCTGCCGTCGCCGCGCGCCACGAAGTACAGCGCCTTCGTGGCCTCGGGGTGAACGGCGGCCAGCAGCGCGGCCTTGCCCGGCATCGCGATCGGCGTGGGCGGCAACCCGGTGCGCAGATAGGTGTTGTACGGCGTGTCGGCCTGCAGGTCACGCTTGCGCAGATTGCCGTCGAAGGCAGTACCCAGCCCGTAGATCACGGTCGGGTCGGTCTGCAGCGGCATGCCGATGCGAAGGCGGTTCACGAAAACGCCTGCCACCCGGCCGCGATCAGCGGCCACGCCAGTCTCTTTCTCGATGATCGACGCCAGCACCAGGGCCTCGTCGGCATTGTGCAGCGGTGTGTCTGGCGCATGCTCTTGCCAGACCGTGGCCAATCGCGTCTGCATTGCGCGGTACGCCCGCTTCAGCACGGCGAGGTCGCTGCTGCCCTTGCTGTAGGCATAGGTGTCGGGATGGAACCGGCCTTCGGGCGACGCGCCGGGGGCGCCCAGCAGCGCCATGATCTGTGCGTCGGTGGCCTCGGCCGTGGTCGGCTTCAGCCCGTCGGCACGGGCCAGCTCGGTGCGGAACTGGCGGAAGGTCCAGCCTTCGATCAGGCGCGCTACCGCCAGGGTCTCGTCGCCACGCACCATCTTGCTGAGCAGGCCGATCGGCGTCACGCCGCGCCCGATTTCATAGCTGCCGGCGCGGATCAGGCGCGCCTTGCCCGACCACCGGAACGATTCGTAGAGCAGCCGGGGCGATGCTTGCACGCCGGCCTGCACCCAGGCCTGGGCAATATCGCGCGGCGAAGTGCCGAGTTCGATCGACAGCTCGACCGGATCGGTTGCCAGGTCGAGTGGCCGGTTCAGCCACCAGGCAGTGGCTGCGCCGAGTGCCGCAGCAACGAGCACCGCGACCAGCAAGAGGCGCCAAACCTTCATGGGGCCGGCACGAGGCGCTTGCCGCGAAGGGGCGAAAACCTGGGCGGAGCCGTCGGCGAGACAAGAAGCATGGACGATGATGATAATCGCGCATGAACCCACCTTTTTCACTCGACGGCGCGCTGCGCCTGAGCCACTGGGGCGTGATCCGTGTGCGCGGTTCCGATGCCGTGAAATTCCTCCAGGGCCAGCTGACCAACGATGTGGTCACGCTGGGTTTGCAGCAAACCCGGCTCGGCGGCTTCTGCTCGGCGAAGGGGCGGCTTCAGGCGAGTTTCGTGGTCTGGAAAGCCGCGCCCGATGATGTGTTGCTGGCCTGTTCTGCCAGCGTACTGCCCGCCACGCTGAAGCGCCTGTCGATGTTCGTGATGCGGGCCCAGTGCAAGCTGACCGACGCCACCGATGCGCTGCGGCTCTGGGGCATTGCCGGCGAGTCGGCGAAGCGCCTGATGCCTGACATGGCGGTCGGTGAGAAGCGCAATGCGACTCCCGACG
>JAYVDE010000131.1:0-18040 GCA_043749575.1 Burkholderiaceae bacterium
CGACCAGGACGTGTTCGTCAACGCGGTGGGCGGCGTGCGCATCAGCGAGCCGGCGGCCGACCTGGCGGTGCTGCTGGCGATCCAGGGCAGCCTGCGTGGCAAGGCCCTGCCGCAAGGCTTCTTCGCCTTTGGCGAGGTCGGCCTGGCCGGCGAGGTGAGGCCGGCCCCACGCGGCCAGGAGCGGCTGAAAGAGGCCGCCAAGCTGGGCTTTTCGACCGCGCTGGTGCCCAAGGCCAACGCGCCGAAGAAGCCGATCGAGGGCCTGACAGTGCACGCCATCGAGCGCATCGAGCAGGCAGTCGACATCGTGAGGGGTTTGTGAGGGGCGGTGCGCCCGCCATCGCCGCGGGCTGGCGGCACGATGCCGTCAACGGCGCGCGGTGGCCCTCGCGTGGTGCTGCCGATGGGCGCCAAAAAGCTGGCCAGACAGGCCGACTCGAACCGGAACTGGTGAAACGATGAACGCCAAATTGGGCTGGGCGCTGGCCGCGCTGGCCGTGGTGCTGGGCTACTTGCAATACGGCTGGCCGGGTGCGGTGATGGCGATCTCGGCCGCCGTGTTCTGGCTGCTGATGCAGTTCACCCGCGCGATGCGGGCGATGCGGGTGGCCGGCAGCGCGCCGGTGGGCAGCGTGGCCAGCGCGGTGATGCTGAACGCCAAGCTGAGGACCGGCCAGCGCCTGATGGACGTGATCACGCTGGCCCGCAGCCTGGGCGAAAAGCTGTCGGACGAGCCCGAGACCTACCGCTGGACCGACAACTCGGGCGTGTCGGTCGCGATCGAGTTCAACAAAGGCCTGAGTGTGCGTTGGACGCTGGCGCGGCCGGCCAACGAGATGCCCGACACCGCCAGCGCGGCCTGAGACGCGTCGGTGGCGGGTTCGCGCCAATCCTCCGCGCGCGGGCTCGGGCTCGGGCCGTGCCCGAGGCGCTCTGATGACCTTTTTCAACCCGCCGTGAACGGTGTGACGGCCGGCGCTTGCGCGGGGCCGGCCGGCTAGAATCCGCGACCTGCAAACTGCTTCATGAACCAAGGAACACCGATGTCGATGTCCGACCGCGACGGCAAGATCTGGATGGATGGGCAGATGGTCGAATGGCGCGATGCCAAGATCCATGTGCTGAGCCACACGCTGCACTACGGCTGCGGCGCCTTCGAAGGCGTGCGGGCCTACAACACCGCCGACGGCACCGCCATCTTCAGGCTGCAAGAGCACACCGAGCGGCTGTTCAACAGCGCCAAGATCCTGCGCATGAAGATCCCGTTCACACCTGAGCAGGTGATGGACGCGCAGCAGGCCGTGGTCCGTGCGAACCAGCTGGAGAGCTGCTACCTGCGCCCGCTGGTCTGGATCGGCGACGAAAAATTGGGCGTCAGCCCCAAGGGCAACACCATCCACCTGATGGTCGCCGCCTGGACCTGGGGCGCCTACCTGGGCGACGAAGGCCTGGCGCGCGGCATCCGCGTCAAGACCAGCAGCTTCACCCGCCACCACGTCAACATCACCATGACGCAGGCCAAGGCGGTGAGCAACTACACCAACTCGATCCTGGCCAACATGGAAGTGACCGAAGAGGGCTACGACGAGGCGCTGCTGCTCGACCCCTCGGGCTTCGTCGCCGAAGGCGCGGGCGAGAACATCTTCATCATCAAGAAGGGTGTGGTCTACACACCCGACCTGTCGGCCGGTGCACTCAACGGCATCACCCGCGACACCATCTTCAACATCTGCAACGACCTGGGCCTGACGCTGAAAGAAAAGCGCATCACCCGCGACGAGGTCTACATCGCCGATGAGGCCTTTTTCACCGGCACCGCCGCCGAAGTGACGCCGATCCGCGAGCTCGACCGCATCGAGATCGGCCGCGGCTACCGCGGCCCGATCACCGAGAAGATCCAGGCAGCGTTTTTCGACATCGTCAACGGCCGCAATCCCAAGTACGCCGAATGGCTGACCAAGGTGTGATGCGATGAGCCCCGCAGTTGCCGTGGTCGAAGTGAGCGCCGAGGACGTGCAAGGCCCCGGCGTGGTGACCTGCCCCAACCCGAAGATGGCGCTGTGGAGCGAGCACCCGCGGGTCTTCATCGACATCGCCACCACCGGCGAAGGCAAGTGCGCCTACTGCGGCACCGTCTACCGCCTGAAGGCCGGCGAGCCACTGCACGCCCACTGAGCCGCGGCGCCGAGGCTCGTCCGGCGCCATGCGCGACGCCGGCGCGCCACCCGGGCTGCAGCTGCACGCCAGCGGGCAGCCCCCATCAATCGGCCGCTCGGCGGCTGCTGATCGTCGCGCACGGCGCCTACGATGGCGGGCAAGCCCGTCGCCCCCGATGACCACCCCGATCCGCTCGCTTTGCACCGCGACGCTGCTGCTGGCCAGCGCGCTGCCGGCCCAGGCCATCGTCGGCGGCACCGACACGCCGCTGTTCGGCCATGTCGACAGCGGCGTGCAGGTCACCGACAGCTGGGTGCTGACGGCCCGGCACCTGGGCTATGCCGTGGGCGGCCCTTACGGCAACAGCTACGGCAGCGCCATGATCGCCGCCCGCTACGAGCTGGGCGGCGGCCCCACCCTGGTCAACGACTTGGCGCTGCTGCGGCTGGCCACGCTGATCGCCGCACCCGCGTTGACCCTGCTGGCCGACCTGCTGCCGGTGGGCAGCCACAGCCCACCGCTGGCCGTGACCATCGCCACCGGCAGCAAGCAGGTGCCGCGCGGTTAGGCCTTTGCCGAGCTGCCCGAAGTGATCGATCAGGTCGACCTCGGCACCGCGACCTCGCCGAACATGCAGCCGGTGCGCTGGCTGCTGGCCTACAACGCCGGCAACACCGCGCCCTATGTGCAAGGCGGCGACAGCGGCGGCGGGCGGTTCTGGGGCCATGTCAACGACAGCACCGGCAGCCTGCTGATGGGCATCACTTCGGCGCAGATCACGTATGACGGCGGCGGTTTTGGCTCGGGCTTCGTGCAGTTGGCGGCCTACCGCAGCTGGATCACCGCCACGATGGACAAGGACTTGGCCGATGCCCAGGTGGCCCGGTGGGCATCGGCGGTGCCCGAGCCCGGCACCTGGGCGCTGTGGCTGGCCAGTGCCGGCTTGCGGGCCGGCCGCCGCGCGGCCCGCGGGCGGGCCACCCGGCCATCGCCTAAGGCCATGCTGAACAAGTCCTGGCGAGTGTGGGCGCCCTGGTTTGGGCTGGGCTGCAAGGCGCAAACCACAGCCATAGCCCAGCTATGGCGAGGATTTGCAACGCCGCAGACGGCCCAAAACAGGGCTGACCGCGCCGCGAGGGACTTGTTCAGCGTTGCCCTAAAGCTGCAGCTTGCCGGCGTAGATCACCGGCCCGGTGGGCGCGCCCGTGGCTGAGCCACCGGGTGGCTCGACGCTGACTGCCAGCGCGGCGGTGTTGCGGGGGTCCAGCAAACCCTTCGGCAGCTTGTCGCGGCGGATCACCGTCACGCCGTCGGCCGACACCAGGCCCAGTGACCGCGGCTGGCCCTGCGGCGGCACGGCCCACAACTCCAGCGCCCGGCCGGGCGCCATCGCCACGGCTTGCACCGGTCGTGTCACCAGCGCCTGGCCGTCACCGCTGAGGCTGGCCACGAAGGGGCCGGCCAGCGGGCTGCCGGCCTCGGTGCCCTGCAGCACGATCACCACCGGCGGGGCTTGCGGCTGCGGGTTGGCCAGCAGCACAGCCAGGCCCATCGCCACCGCCGTGGCCAGGCCAGAGGCAGTGCGCCAGACGGCCAGGCCGCGCCACCAGGCGCCGGCTGCCGAGGCGGTGCGGTGGCCGGCCATGCCCTCCTCGGCACTTTGCGGCCACAAGCGCTGCGCGATGCGCGCCCAGGTGTGCGCCGGCGGCGCCTCGTCGACCAAGACCGCGGTCAGTGGCAGCAGCCGCGCCTGCCAGTCGGCCACCGCAGCACGCAGCGCGGGATGGCCCGCCAACAGCGACTCGAAGCGGCGCCGCGCCGGCCCGCGCAGCGTGCCCGCCACGTACTGCGCGGCCAGCGCGTCGGCCAGGGGTTTGTGGGCGTAGTCCATGTCAGGCCTCGTGCCGGGCCGCCCCAAGGGAGGCCTGCGCCCCCTCGGGGGGCAGCGAACATCGGTGAGCGTGGGGGTTCATGTCAGGCTTCCATGGCGCGGTCGGTCTGCGCGGCTTTCTCTAAGCAGCTTTTCAGCGTCATCAGCGCGCGCCGCACCCAGCTCTTGACGGTGCCCAGTGGCTGGCACAGCTGGTCGGCCACCTCGGCATGCGACAGGCCGTCAAAAAATGCCAGCGCCACGCTCTGACGCTGCGGCGCGCTCAAGCCCTCCATGCAGTGGCCCAGCTGGCGGGCATCGCTGGCGCGCTCCAGCAGCGCGGCCGGTCCCGGTGTTTCGTCGACCAGCCGGGCTTGCGCGTCGGGCCGGTCATCGTCGTCGTCGGCGGCGTGCAGGCTCTCGGTGCGCGGCTGGGCCTGGGCCCGGCGCAGGCTGTCGATGGCCTTGTTGCGGGCGATGTGGGTCAGCCAGGTCATTGGCTGCGCGCGGCTGGCGTCGAAGCTGCCGGCGGCCTTCCAGGCGCTGACATACACCTCCTGCAGCAGCTCGTCAGCCAGGTCACGATCACGCTGGATGCGCAGAATCACCGCGAACAAGTGGCCGCTGCTCAAGTCGTAAACCCGTTTGAACGCGGCCCGGTCGCCGAGCACGCTGCGCGACAGCGCTGCGGCCAGATCGCGGCTGCGTTCGGTCCAGAGGTCTTGGGGAGTTTTCATCGGGGTCCGCCTGCCCGCAGTGTGCCCCGGCCCAGACAGGCGCGCTGCCTACAATCAAAGCTTATGCCCCGATCACAAGAATTCGTCCTGACCCTGGCCTGCCGGGACACCACCGGCATCGTGTATGCCGTCTCGGGCCTGCTGTACCAGGCGGGCTGCAACATCATCGATTCACAGCAGTTCGGCGATGTGCAGGGCGATGACGCGACGGGTTTGTTTTTCATGCGGGTGCACTTTCAGGCGCCACCCCACATGGCCACCGCGGCCATGCTCGAGAACCTGTTCTCCCATGTACGCACCCAGTACGCCATGGATGCACGCTTTCACGCCGTGGCCGAACGCCCGCGCCTGCTGCTGATGGTGAGCCAGCACGGCCACTGCCTCAACGACCTGCTGTTCCGCTGGCAAAGCGGCCAGCTCGAGGTCGACATCCCGGCCATCGTGTCCAACCATGCCGCTTTTGCCGGCCTGGCCGACAGTTACGGCATCCCGTTCCACCACCTGCCGCTGCCCGCTGGCTGCGACGCCGCCACCAAGCGCGCACAAGAGCGGCAGGTCGAAGCGCTGGTCGAGCGCGAGCGCATCGACCTGGTGGTGCTGGCGCGCTATATGCAAATCCTGTCGGCCGATTTCTGCAGCGCGCTGAAGGGCCGGGCGATCAACATCCACCACAGCTTCCTGCCCAGCTTCAAGGGCGCCAAGCCCTACTTTCAGGCCCATGCCCGCGGCGTCAAGCTGATCGGCGCCACCGCACACTACGTCACCGCCGACCTGGACGAGGGCCCGATCATCGAGCAGGACGTGGAGCGGGTCGACCACTCGATGTCGGCCGAGCAGATCACGGCCGTGGGCCGCGACGTTGAATGTGTGGTGCTGGCCCGGGCCGTGCGCTGGCATGTCGAGCGGCGGGTGCTGATGAACGGCCACAAGTCGGTGATATTCAGATGAACATGACCCCTAGCAAGCCCCAGACAGCGCACTTGATGGCCTCGCCCGACGACGTCGAGACGCAGTTCTACGAGGCGCTGCGCGAGGCCGATATCGTCAAGCTGATGGCCTTGTGGGCTGACGACGACGAGGTCTTCTGCGTCCACCCGGGCGGCCCGCGGTTGGTCGGTCCGCGGGCCATCCGGGCCGCTTTCGAGGCGATGTTCAGCAACGGCCGCATCAACGCCCACCCCGAGCGCCTGCGCCGCCTGCACACGCTGGACGCCGCCGTGCACAACCTGGTCGAGCGCATCGAGCTGCAAACCGCCGAAGGCCCGCGCACCGGCTACGTGCTGGCCACCAACGTCTACCTGAAAACCGCCCAGGGCTGGCGCATCGTGGCCCACCACGCCAGCCCCGGCACCGCGCACGAGTCGACCGAAGTCGTCGAGGCACCGGCGGTGCTGCATTAGGTCGCGTTAGATCGAATTGGGCCGTGTCGAGCACGCCGTTTCGCCCCTGCGAACCCGCCACCGGTAGCCGCTGATGCTGCAATTCAAAGCGCCCTGGTGGCTGCCCGGCGGCCATGCCCAAACGATCTGGCCGGCCAAGCTGTCGCGCCGCGCGCCCGGGCCGGCTGCGGCCGCGCCGCGCTGGCGCCGCGAGCGCTGGACCACGCCTGACGACGACTTCATCGACGTCGACCAACTGGCCGAAGATGCCCCCGCCGGCGCCCCGCTGCTGGTGCTGTTCCACGGCCTGGAAGGTTCGTCGCAAAGCCATTACGCGCAGGCCTTTGCCCAGTGGGCGCGGTGTGCTGGCTGGCAGCTGGCGGTGCCGCATTTCCGTGGCTGCTCGGGCAGCCTGAACCGCGGCCCGCGGGCCTACCACTCGGGTGATTTCGAGGAGATCGGCTGGATCTTGCAGCGCCTGCGCGCACAGGCTGGCGCGCCGGTGTTTGCGGTCGGCATCTCGCTGGGCGGCAACGCGCTGCTGCGCTGGGCCGAAGAGGCGGGCGACAGCGCCGCGGCCACCACCCGCGCGGTGGCCGCGGTCTGCTCGCCGGTCGACCTGGCGGCCAGTGGCCACGCCATCGGACGCGGCTTCAACCGGCAGGTCTACACCCGCATGTTTCTGGCCAGCATGCGGCCGAAGGCGCTGGCCAAGCTGGCCCAGCACCCGGGCCTGTTCAGCCGCGAGAAGATGCTGGCCGCGCGCGACCTGTACGACTTCGACAACCTGTTCACCGCGCCGCTGCACGGCTTCAAGAACACCGACGACTACTGGGCCCGTGCATCGGCCAAGCCCCACCTGGCGCGTATCCGCATCCCGGCGCTGCTGCTCAACGCCCGCAACGACCCGTTTGTGCCCGCCAGCAGCCTGCCGCGCCCGGGCACGGTGGGCCGCCATGTCACGCTGTGGCAACCGGCACACGGCGGGCACGTCGGCTTTCCCGGCGGGCGCTTTCCCGGCCATGTGCAGCGGCTGCCGGCCGGCGTGATGGCCTGGCTGCAGCAGCATGGCTGATGCCCGGCGGCTTGACGCCAGCCGCTTTGAACCTCAGGAGGATGACCCATGGATGACATCGTCAAAGCCGCGCTGAAAAAATGGCCTGGTGTGCCGAACTGCTACGGCTGGCTGGCGCTGGACGCCCGCGGCGACTGGTACATGCGCGACGACCGCATCCAGCACGCCGGGCCGTTCCCGCAGGTCAAGGGCAGCCGCATCGACCACGCCAAGCTCAAGGCCTTCATCGAGCGCAACTACGAGGCCGACGCCGCCGGGCGCTGGTTCTTCCAGAACGGCCCGCAGCGGGTGTACGTGCAACTGGAGGCCGCGCCCTGGGTCTGGCGGCTGCAATGGCCGGCGACGCCGGGCGCGGCCGCCACAGCCGCCACAACCGCCACGCCCACCGTCACCAGTCACACCGGGCGCGCTGCGCAGGCGCGCAGTGCCTGGCTGGACGACGAGGGCCGGCTGTACCTCGACACCGACATCGGTTTCGGCATCGTCCACAGCCAGGACATGCTGGACGCCGCGCAGGCGGTGGAGGCCGGCGCCTGGCAGCCCCAGCCCTTGGTCGCGGCCGACGCGCCCGTGCGCTTTCAATTCCAGCGCGACCCGGCGCCGGGCTGAGACCGCCCCCCCCCCCAAACCAGCGACCCGGCATCACGCCGGCACTTGGTGGGCTGCGACGCTGCCGTGAAAAAGCCGCCCGCAGGCGGCTGATCGGCCGGCGCAGCGGGCCGGTTTACTTCGAAGCGGCCGCCTCGGGCGCCGACGCCGCAGCGGCCGGGACCTTGGGCTCGTCGAACTTGGCGCCACCCTGGTTGGCCATGTAGACCACCGCACGGCCAATTTCGACATCGCTGTAGTCGCCACCGCCCTGCGCGCCCATCGCGTTTTTGCCCTTCAGCGCCGAGATCAGCAGCAGGTCGTAGCCGGTCTTCACCCGCGGGCCCCAGGCCGCGGCGTCACCCAGCTTGGGCGCGCCGGCAACGCCATTGGCGTGGCAAGCCACGCACTGGGCCTGGTAGACCTGCTCGCCGGTCTTCAACACCGCCGCCGCCGAAGCGTCTTTGATGACGATCGAGCCGACCGGCTGGATGCGCTGGGCCACCGCCTCCGGCGTCATGCCGTCGCTGCCTGCACCGCTCTTGTCGCCAAAGTTGACGAAGTTGGCCAGCATGATGATCGCCACGATCGGCACCACAAACGACGCCACCACCGCGATGACGAGTTGCTTGGGCGTGCGGATCGGGCCGTGGTGGTTTTCTTCGTGCACTGGGTGCTGGGCGTCGCTCATGGAATCCTCTTGATGGCCGGGATGGTTGCAGCTGGTGCGGAGTTTGTGCGGATTTCTTGCGGATTTCTTGCGGATTTCTTGCGGATTTCTTGCGGATTTCTTGCGGAGTTCGGGCAGAACTTGTGCCGTGCCGATGGGCGGCGGATGGGCGGCGGCCAGATGAACTGAGGACTCGACGTTGCGGTGGGCTTGCAGCTGAGCTGCGCGCGACGCAGCCAAGCAAAACCCAACAATTATAGCGAGGCTCGCGGCGAGGCCTGAGCCGGCATCACGGCGGGCGCAACCGGCCCGCGCCGCTTACGCCGCCCGAACGCTGCGGCCACGTGGCATAGAATGCGCGGCTGTACTCGTCGCGGCGACCGTGGTGAAGTGGATATCATTCAGCCCTCCGAAGGCTTAGTCGCAAGTTCGATTCTTGCCGGTCGCACCAAGCCGCAAACCCGTCACGCACCCTGCTGCTGACGGTTTCCGGTTTCACAACAGGCCGGTGACGGCGTTGTTGCCGCCGCAAAGCTTGCAAGAAACGGCGTCAGCGCAGGGTCAATTCAGGCCCGACACGCTGCGGATGGTTCTGCTGTTCTGCTGACAGCCGCCGCCGCCGCGCCAGGCCGGCGCCGCTGGCGCTAGGCCGGCCGCACCAACGCCAGTTGGCGCGATTGCACCACCAAGTGCCCGGCAGAGTCCCACAGCGCGCCGTCTTCGACCACGCGGCCACCGCCCACATCGTGCGACCAGAACTGCCCCAGCAGCCAACCCGGCGCGGGGCGGCGGCGCAGGTGCACCGTCAGCTCGATCGTGGGCACCCAGCCCACCGCGCCCAGCAGGCCGAACACCGCGGGCGGAAACGCATCGGCCATCAGCAGGCAGGCCAGCGCGTCGGGTGCACGGCCATCGGCGAAGCGGATCCAGCCGCTGACCCGGGCCCGGCCGGCGGCACCGGGCACGGCCTCATCGGGATGCAAACGCACGTCCAGCCGTTCAAGGATCGCCAGGTCGACGCCCTGGGCAGCGGCCGAGCGGCCGATGCAGGCCTGCGGTGGTGGCATGTCGGGCATGGTCAGGGTCAGCAGCGGCGGCGCAGCGGCGTCGTGCGCGCCCAGATCGCCCATCGCGGCCAACAATTCCAGCCGGGCAGTGCCGCCCTGCAGCAGGGTGGCCCTGACGGTGCTGAGCGTGCGCCCGCTGCGCAGCAGCTGGGTGTCGATGCGACAGGGCTGGCCAGCCAGCCCGGGGCGCAGGTAGTGCACGGTGATGCTCAGCGGATCGGGATGACCGGGGGTGGCCAGCCGCAGCGCCTGGGCCGCCAGCGCCAGCAAGTAGCCGCCATTGGGGTTGGCACCGATGTTCCAGGCCGGCTGCACCTGGCCGGCAAAGGCGGCCGCCGTGTCCGGGCCGCCAGGCAAGGGCGCCAGCGGCGTCAGGTGGGTGTCTTGGTCGAAATGGCTCATGCACCGATTGTCCGCGAGGCGCTCGCGCGCAAAAATGCGGGCCGATTCAAAACTGCAATGGATCAGCAGGCTGCGGCGCGATGCCGACACCCGCTCGCGGTGCGGACCGAGCCGCACCACCGCATCGCCGCATCACCGCATCGCCGCATCGCCGCACCAGCGCATCACCGCGCCGGCCGCGGCCAGATCGGCCGCAGACTGGGATCTGACCCGTCCGCCTGTCCCTCCACCGCCCACTGCCCACCGCCCACCGCCCGCCGCCATGCACCAGCCCAGCGCAGAACCCCACCCGTCGATCTACTACCGCTACCAGGTGTTCAAGCCCTGGTTGCCATCGGCGCAGCCGCCGCAGCAGCGCCAGCGGGTGGTGATTGCCGGCGCGGGCCCGGCGGGCCTGGTCAGCGCGCTGGAACTGGCCCGCCTGGGCGTGGCCAGCGTGGTGCTCGAAGCCGAACGGCAGGTCTCGCTGGGCAGCCGCGCGATCGTCTTCACCCGTCGGACTATGGAGATCTTGCAGCAGGTGGGCGTGGCCCACCGCGTCAGCGAGAACGGCCTGCCCTGGCGCTTCGGCAACTCGTTCTACCGCGGCCAGCAGGTCTTTCGGCTGGCCGCGCCGCACGACCCCGACGACCGCTTTTTTCCGATGATCAACCTGCAGCAGCAGTACCTGGAGGAATACCTGGTCGACGCCTGCCTGGCCCAGCCGCTGATCGACTTGCGCTGGGCCAACAAGCTGGTGCAGGTGACACCGCACAGCGACCACGCGCAGCTGCAGGTCGACACCCCCGAAGGGCCGTACGGGCTGGCGACCGATTGGTTGATCGCCGCCGACGGCGCACGCTCAGGCATCCGCAGCGCGCTGGGACTGCAGCTGGAAGGCGCGTCCTACGAGGGCTTTTTTGTCATCGCCGACATCCGCATCGACTTGCCGCTGCCGACCGAGCGGCTGGCCTATTTCGACCCCGACTGGAACCGCGGCAACACCATCCTGATGCACCGCGAACCCCACGGCATCTGGCGCATCGACTACCAGCTGCCGGCCGGCGAGACCCCCGAGGCGGCGCTGCAACCCGCATCGCTGAAGCAGCGCATTGATGCCCAGCTGGCGATGATCGGCCATGCCGGCGCACCCTGGCAGATGGACTGGTGCTCGGTGTATTCGGCCCGCACGCTGACCCTGCCCGACTTCGTGCATGGCCGCGTGCTGTTCACCGGTGACGCGGCTCATTTGCTGCCGATTTTCGGCGTGCGCGGCGCCAACACCGCGTTCCAGGATGCGCAGTCACTGGCCTGGCAGCTGGCCTTCGTGGTCAAGGGCCTGGCCGGCGTTCGCCTGCTGGCCAACCACAGCGCCGAGCGGGTGGCCGCGGCGCGCGAGATCATCGACGAGGCCGGCAAGAGCACCCGCTTCATGACGCCGCCCAGCCGGGGGTTCCGCCTGCTGCGCGACGCGGTGCTGTCGCTGTCGCTGACGCATGACTTTGTGCGCCCGCTCTACCACTGGCGTACCTCGCGGCCACATGCCTACACGCGGTCGATGCTGAACAGCGCCGACGATGACAACACGCTGTTTGCCACCGGCCCGGCGCATGGCGCGCCGCCGCAGAACGTGCGGCTGGCGGCCGATGACTTCCTGCTCGACCATCTGGTCGGCAGGTCGGTCGGCAGGTCGGTCGGCAGGTCGGCCGGCAAGTCTTCCGGCACGGCGGGCGGCGGCTTCGACCTGCTGTACTTCACCGCCGCCAGCCGGCTGCCCGACGCGCTGCAGCAAGTGGTCGCCGACAGCCGCGCGCGCGGCGTGCCGCTGCGGGTGACGGCCATCGGCGCTGCGCTGCCGGTGGCCGGCGCCGACCAGACGCTGGCCGATGCCGATAGCCACGTTCGCCAGCGTTATGGCGTGCCGGCCAGCGGCGCGGCCTACCTGCTGCGGCCCGACCAGCATGTCTGCGCGCGCTGGCTGACGCTGGACGCCAGCCGCCTGCAGGCCGCGCTGCACACCGCCATGCCCTCATGAACAGGATCACCGCCATGACCACCACCACGCCCTCGCTGGACATCGCCGGCCTGGAGACCGTCTACGACAGCCTGGCCAGCGCCATCGACCAGGCCGGGCCCGCCAAGGCCGAACTGTTCCTGGTCAAACTGGCGCTGCTGAACGCCCAGTCACTGGGCGATGCGCAGCGCTTCCAGCAGCAGGTGCAGGCCGCACTGCAAGACCTCTAGCGCAGGTCGGTGGCCACGACAGCCAGGTCGTGTAGGGTTGCGACCGCAATGACCCCCCCGGCCCGCCTGCTCACAGCACCCTCGCCCCGGCGCGCGCCGCCGGGCAGGCGGTGGCCGGGCTTGATCGGCCTGGCCGCGCTGGCTGGGCTGGCGGGCTGCGCCAGCGGCCCGCCGCCGGGCCCCACCGGCGGCGGCGTCCACCTGCCGACGGCCCGACCCAGCCCGTCCATCGCCGCACCCCATCGCAAGGTCGACTTCGACCGCGACGGACCCGGCCTGCACCCGCCGCCCGACTTGGACCAAGTGCCCGACGCCCAGCCGCGGCTGGAAGCCGTGCGCCCGGGCGGCGCCAACAAGCCCTACGCGGTGCTGGGCCAGCCCTACACGCCGCTGGCCGGCGACCCACCGCTGGTCGAGCGCGGGCTGGCGTCGTGGTACGGCAACAAGTTTCACGGCCGCAGCACCGCCAACGGCGAGACCTACAACCTGTACGCGATGACGGCAGCGCACAAGACCATGCCGCTGCCCAGCTACGCCCGGGTGCGCAACCCGGCCAACGGCCGCGAGGTGGTGGTGCGCGTCAACGACCGCGGGCCGTTCCACGCCGACCGACTGATCGACCTCAGCTACACCGCGGCGCTGAAGCTGGGCCTGCTGGGCGGCGTGGCCGCTGTGGAGATCGAGCGCATCACCTACGAAGCCATCCGCACCGGCAGCTGGCGCGTGCCGGCAAACCCCTTCGCCAGCCGGTCCGCCGACCCGACAGCCGACCCGCCCAACGACCCGTCCTACGACCCGATAGCCGAGATCGCCCGCCGCTACGCCACCGCGCCGGCAGGGCTGGCCGGGCTGGCGGGGCAGGCGGCCGACACACCGGCCACCGGCCTCGCCGCAGTGTGGCCGTCAGCGCAGCCGACAACCCAGCCGACAGTGCTGCCGTCAGCCCAGCCGCTGCCGGTGGAAACGACCGCAGCGGCCCGGGCCGCCGCCAAGGCGGCGCCGGGCTTCTGGTTGCAGCTGGGCGCGTTTGGCCAGCGGGATGGCGCGGTGGGCTTCCAGCAGCGGGTGGCGCGCGAGGCGGGCTGGCTGGCGCCGTTGCTGGCCATCTTCAACGAGCGCAACCTGCACCGCCTGCAGGCCGGCCCCTACGCCAGCCGGGCCGATGCGAGCAGCGCCGCCGCCCGCCTGCGCGACACGCTGCAGCTGGTGCCGGCGGTGGTCGAGCGTCGATAACCGGCGTGGGGTGGGGTGGCGCCGGCTGGCGCATCAGATCTACAGCAGCATGTGTTGCACCGCCAAGAAATGGCAGGTGCTGCCGGTGATCACGAACAAATGCCACACCAGGTGGCTGTAGGGCATGCGGCGGTCCAGCAGGAAAAATAAGCAGCCCAGCGAATAGGCCACGCCGCCAGCCACCAGCAAGCGCAGGCCCATCGCCGGCAGGCTGGCCAGCATTGGCTGCGCCAACACCGCCACCAACCAGCCGAAGGCCAGGTACAGCGCAGTCGAGAACAGCTTGTGCTTGAGCCGGTCGGTCAGCTTCAGCACCACACCGACCCCGGCGATGCCCCACACCGCGGCCAGAACGGCCCAGCCCTGGCCGCGCTGCAACTGGCCCAGCGCAAACGGCGTGTAGCTGCCGGCGATGAAGATGAAGATCACCGCGTGGTCGCACTTGCGCAGCCAGCGTTTGGCCTGGCCCACCGGCAGCGCGTGGTAGACGGCGGACACCAGATACATCAACACCATGGAGGTGATGAACACGGTGATGCCCAGGTGGCGGATCGGGTGCCGGTCGGCCTGTACCTGTTCGGCCAGCACCGGCATGGCGGCCAGCGCCAGCACGCAGCCCAGCCCATGGCTGGCGGCATTGGCCAGCTCCTCGCGCCAGGTCTGACTGAACGGTGTGTCGATGTTCAAGCTGCGGCCCCTGGGTTGGGGGTGGCGCTCCGACAGCACCGCCCCGTGGCCAGGTTATCGGCCGGCCGGCGGGCCGACTGCGGGCCGTTTTGTGCCATAGCCATTGCAGATGCAAGCGAATGTGCCGCCAGCGCGGCGGGGTCGGCCGTGCCGGGGGAACGCGGGGGGCTTTACCGCGCAGCAAGACCGGCCGCCGGCGGCAACCCGCACAATCAGCGCCGGCCATGAAACCTGTCTATTCGCGATCCATAACGATGCCCACCACGTGGGCCCACCCCGCCGCCCCACTGATTGCGCTGGGCATGGCCCTGGCCGCCACGGTGACACCACCAGCCCGGGCGCAACGGGTCATGCCGGCAGCCCCGGCAACGCCGGCAACGCCGGCAACGCCGGCAACTGCAGTCGCGCCAGCAACGCCGGCCACGCTGGCCGCGCCCGCCGCCACCAGCGCGCCGGCGCCAGCGTCAACACCGACCCCGATGGCCGCCACCGAGCCGGCCGCGGCGCCAGCGCAGCAGGTGGAAATCACCGGCACCGCTGCACCGGATGGCAACGACGAGCGCCGCCGCAGCACCGCGTCGCGCATCACCTACGGCCGCGAAGAGCTCGACCGCATGGGCGACGCCACGCTGGGTGAGGTGCTCAAGCGCCTGCCGGGGGTCACGCTGGGCGGCCCGCCCGGGCGCGGCGGCCCCGTGCGCATGCGCGGCTTGGGCGGCGGCTACACCCAGATCTTGATCGACGGCCAGCGCATGGCGCCAGGCTTCTCGCTCGACTCGATCTCGCCCGACCAGATCGAGCGCATCGAGATCATGCGGGCGCCGGTGGCCGAGTACGGCGCGCGGGCCATCGCCGGCACCATCAACGTCATCATGCGCAGCGACTTCAAGCGCATGGCCCATGAGTTCCGGGTCGGCGCCGGGGTCGACGGTGAACAGCCCCAGGCCAGCGCCAACTGGCAGTACAACGGCCAGACCGAGACGCTGGGCTACAACCTGGGCGCCACGCTGTTCCAGGGCGGCCAGGCCAACCAGTCCGACACCCGCACGCTGGGCTTGAACGCCGCCGGCACGCCCACGCTAGACCAGCTCGAACACGTCGAGAGCGAAGGCCGTCGGCGCGGGCTGTTTGCCAATGCGCGGCTGCTGTTCAAACTGGCGCCGGGCGAAACGCTGGAGCTGCAGCCCTTCCTGAACAGCGTGCGCAGCCAGAGCGACGGCCAGGCCACGATCACCCAGCCAGTCGGCACAGCGCCTTACGCCCGCGCGCGCTGGCACACCGACTCGGCCTGGGAAATGGCCCGCCTGAACGGCAGCTGGCTGACCGGCACTGGCAGTGGCGGCCGGCTGCAGCTGCGCTTTGGTGGCACCTTGTCGAAGTCCAGCAGCCTGACCGAGCGCGAGGAGTCTGGCGGCGACGCCGACGCGCAACGCCGCCGCAGCGACGACAGCGGGCAGCGCGAGCTGTCGCTGGACTTCAATGGCAAGTACGCCCAACTCATCGGCGACCGCCACAGCGCCAGCGCCGGCTGGGAGCTGCAGCACAGCCGCCGCGACGACCGCCGGGTCAGCCTGCTTGACGGCGCGCCCCTGCTCAGCGGCTTCGGCGAGACGGTTCAGGCCAAGGTGCAGCGCGTGGCGCTGTACGGGCAGGACGAGTGGGAATGGAGCAAGACCTTCTCGTTCTACACCGGCGCCCGCTGGGAAGCGATCCAGACCACCGGCGACGCCACGCTGGGCCCGGTCAGCAAGCGCAGCGCGGTCTTCACGCCGCTGCTGCACGCGGTGTGGAAGCTGCCCGACGCGCCGCGCGACCAGCTACGGGCGAGCCTGACCCGCAGCTACAAGTCCCCCACCACCGCCCAGTTGGTGGCGCGGCCGGTGATCTCGCGCAACTACCCGGACCTGAGCCAGGCCAACCGGCCCACCGACCCCGACCGCGCCGGCAACCCCGACCTGAAGCCCGAGCTGGCCTGGGGGCTGGAGCTGGGCTTCGAGCACTACCTGGAGGCCGGCGGCATCCTCAGCGCGAACGTTTACGCGCGGCGCATCGATGCCCTGATCCGCACCGTGCGCAGCGAAGAAACCGTGCCCTGGGCCACCGCGATGCGCTGGGTGGCGCGGCCGCAGAACGTCGGCGCGGCCAACGCCGCCGGGCTGGAGCTGGAAGCCAAGGGCCGGGTGGTCGACTGGTGGGCCTCGGCAGCGCCGGCCGTGCAGGCGGTGACCTTGCGGGCCAACCTCAGCCTGATGTGGAGCCAGGTCAGCGGCGTGGCGGGCCCCAACAACCGGCTGGAAGGCCAGCCGCCGTGGACCGCCAACCTGGGCGCCGACTGGCCGCTCAAGGGCCTGCCCTTGACGCTGGGCGCCTCGGTCAATTTCACGCCGGCCTTCGCGGTACAGCAGATCGATTCGCAGTCCACCCGCCAGGGCCGCAAGGCGGTGGTCGACGCCAACGCACTGTGGCGTTTCAGCCCGGCGGCCAGCGCGCGGCTGACGCTGAGCAACGCCGGTGCGCAGCGCTATGACACGGGCACCACCACCGTGTTGCCCAACGCCAGCAGCGAGGCCAGCGACAGCTCGGCACGCACCTACACCACGGTGAACCTGCGGGCTGAGTTCAGGTTCTGACGGCCTCGTCGCCGGTGGGGCGCACTCCGACGGCGGCGGGCGCTGGCACCTGGTCACAATCGTCAGCGGCAGCCATCCGGCTGACCATCAGCATCACCATTCCCTGCAACCTGACGCTTCTTGCGTTCGCCTGGAGACCCCACAGCATGTTCTCGCACATCATGATCGGCACCAACCAACTCGACCCGGCCAAGGTCTTCTACGACGCGGTGCTGGGCGCCCTGGGCGTGCCTGCTGGGGCGGTCGACCGCCACCGCGTCTTCTGGCGCACGCCGGCCGGCGTTTTCTCGGTGTCGCTGCCAATCGACGGCCAGCCTGCCACCATTGGCAACGGCGGCACCATCGGCTTTGCCTGCGAGTCGGCCGAACAGGCCGATGCCTGGTATGCCGCCGGGATGGCCAACGGCGGCACCACCTGCGAAGACCCGCCCGGTGTGCGGCAAGGCCCCAGCGGCAGCATGTACCTGGCTTACCTGCGCGACCCCGACGGCAACAAGATCTGCGGCCTGTACCGCATGCCCAAGGTCTGAAAGCACGGCCGCAGCACCTCGCCCAGCGGGGTTTGCGGCAGTTGCCCAGCGCCTCACCCAGTGCGGACGCAAACCCGGCCCCAAGCGCAGCCCCAAACGCAGCCCCAAGCGCGTTCCCCGGCGAATTGGGCGCCGCGCCTGCGCCACTGGCGCGGCGGCCTCACTCCTCGGCTTCGAGCTGAATCTTCAGGTCGTCCAGGCCCTCGGCCGGCAGCTCTTGGGCCAGCGGCTTGAAGGCGCGGCCGCTGCTGGCCGGCTGCAGGCGGTAGCGGCCCGGGTCGCGGGGGGCAAAGGCAAACTGGCCGTCGGGCGCCACCGCCAGCTGTTCGAGCACGGCGTCGTCACCGTCGGCCCGCAAGGCCAGCGTCAGGGCCTCGGGCAGTGGCTCATTGGCCAGCGGCAGCACCACGCCCTTGAGCACCACGGGGCCTGGCTTGGGCGCCACCGGGTCGGGATTGGCACGATTTTCAGCCGGCGTGGCCGGAAAACGCATGTTCTCGGGCCGGATGCCGTTGACCAGGCCGCGGATCATCAGCAGCAGCGATTCGGACGCAAACCCGGTGCCGAAGGCCAGCGTGGCCGCTGAGGCCAGCGTCGACGGGCTCACGATGTACCAGGTGGCGATGGCCAGAAACGGCGCCGAGATCAGCTGCATGATCTGGAACACCACCGCCTCGCGCACCTCGAATTCGCGCATGTTGCACTGTTCGAGGGTGCCCTTGTAATCCGGGTTGAGGCGCCGCTGGTACTCCGGAACGCGGCGCGACAAGCTGACAGCGCCACCGATGAACG
>JAYVDE010000132.1:0-7240 GCA_043749575.1 Burkholderiaceae bacterium
GAGTCTGCTATCCTGCGCAGCACCCCGGCAAAAAGTGGCTGCCACATGGTACGTTCGCATCTGAATCGCCTAATGCAAGAACGGCAGCTGAAGACACTCGACCGCGAGGCCGTGGCCAAGCGCATCCGCGGCGGCAGCTTCAAGGGCACGGTGATGGGTGACATCCTGTTCGATGCCAACGGCCAGCTGGGCTCGCGCCATTACCTGTTCACGGTGCAGGGCGGCAAGATCGTGGCGCAGCCTTGACCTTCGGCGCCTGAGCATGCAAATGGTCAGCACCGCGCCGGCTGCTGCTGCAGCTGCGGCTGCGGCGCCAATCTCCACCCGCGTGCCAGCCCTGCAGGTCGACGGCCTGGGCGTGCGCTACGGCGCGCTGGTCGCGCTCGACGATGTGGGCTGGGAAGTGCAGCCCGGTGAGCTGCTGGGCATCATCGGCCCCAACGGCGCCGGCAAGAGCACTTGCTACGAGGCCACCACCGCGCTGGTGGCGCGCCAGGGCCGGGTGCGGCTGGCCGGCCGCGACGTGACCGACGTGCCGCCATACGGCCTGGCCGCGCTGGGCGTGAAACGGGCTTTTCAGCAGAACGCCTTCTTCGAGGACTTGAGCGTGCAGGACAACCTGGTGGCCGTGCTCGGCGCACGGGCCCACGCCGGGCTGCTGGGCAGCGTGCTGCGGCCGCTTGCCGCGGCCCGCCGGCGCCGCGCGGCGCAGGACTTCGCGGCCCAGCAACTGCTGCGCTTCGGCATCCCCGCTGCGTACCACGCGCTGCGCCCCAAGGAGACGCCCTACGGCGTCCAGCGTTTGTTGTCGATCGCGCTGGCCTTTGGCGACGGCGCCAGCGTGCTGCTGCTCGACGAGCCCGCCGCCGGCCTGGGCGGCGACGACATGGAGCGGCTGGTGCAACTGCTGCTGAGCCTGAAACGCGACGGCGTGGCCCTGGTGGTCATCGAGCACCACATGGACTTGATCATGGCAGTGGCCGACCAGATCTGCGTGCTCGATCTGGGCCGCCGGCTGGCCTACGGCACGCCGGCCCAAGTGCGGCAAGACCCGCTGGTGCTCGAAGCCTACCTGGGCAAGCCGGCATGAGCAGCACGCCACCTCCGGTGCTGCGGGTCCGCCAGTTGCAGGCCAGCTATGCCGGCAACCGCGCATTGGACCTGCAGGCGCTCGACTTAGCCGCCGGCGAGGTGGTGGGTGTGGTCGGCGCCAACGGCGCGGGCAAGTCAACCCTGGTCAATGCCTTGTTGGGCTGGTCGCGCGGCGAGCCCCGCCTGAGTGGTGAGGTCTATCTCAGTGGCCAACGCATCGACGGCTGGGCCACCCACCAGCGCATCCGCGCCGGCCTGTTGCTGGTGCCCGAAGGCAAGCTGGTGTTCGCCCAGATGAATGTCGAAGAAAACCTGTCGCGCAGCTTTGAGCCGCCGGTCGAGGCCGGCCGCCATGTCTACAGCCGTGACGAGGTCTACGCGCTGTTCCCGCGGCTCAAAGAGCGCCGCCAGCACCTGGGCTCGCAGCTGTCGGGCGGTGAGCGCCAGATGCTGGGCATCGGCCGCGCACTGATGATGGGCCCGCGGGCCTTGCTGCTCGACGAGCCCTCGATCGGCCTGGCGCCCAAGCTGGTCGACCAGGTGCTGCAGACCTTGCGCACGCTGGCCCATGCCGGCTTGGCCATCCTGCTGGTCGAGCAAAACGTGCGCGCCGCGATGGCGGTGGTCGACCGGCTGGTGCTGATCGAGCGCGGCAGCGTGGTGCTGGAAGGTCCGGCACACACCGTTGGCCACGACCCCCGCATCGCCGAAGCCTACCTGGGCAGCACCAGCCAAGCGAGTACCGCATGAACTTGCTGCAGCAAATCATCAACGGCCTGGTGATCGGCCATGCCTACGCGCTGGTGGCCATCGGCTGGACCTTGCTGCTGGGCGTGGCCCGGCTGGTCAACTTCGGTCACGGCCAGATGTACATGCTGGGCGCCTTTGTCACCTGGTGGGCCGTCGTCAAGGCCGGTGTGCCCTATGCGCTGGCGTTGCCGCTGGCGATGGTCTGTGGTGCGCTGCTGGGCGCGCTGATGCAGCGCGTGATGCTGCGCGCCACCTTCGAGCAGAACCTGGTCTCGATCATGATCATGACGCTGGGCTTCGGCTACGTGATCCACGGCGTTGCCGCGCTGGTGTTCGGCTCGACCGGCCAGATCCTCGACACCACGCTGTCGCGCCACGAGTTCACCGTCGGCGAGCTGTGGGTCACCGGCCAGGACCTGGCCATCGTGGTCGCCACCATCGGCGTGTTTCTCGGCTTGCGCTGGGTGCTGGACGGCACCCGCCTGGGCCGCCTGGTGCGCATGGTGGCCGAAGACCCGAAGCTGGCCCAGCTCAGCGGTGTCAACGTGCGCCGCGTCTATTACGGCGTGTTCGCCTTCGAGGGTGCGGCGGTGGCCTTTGCCGCCGGCATGGTGGCGCCGCGCACGCCCATCCTCACCTCGATGGGCTTTGATGAAGTGATCATGACTTTTGTCGTCGTCGTCTTCGGCGGCATCGGCAGTGTCAAGGGCAGCTATGTGGCCGGTG
The DNA here is from genome assembly GCA_043749575.1 of Burkholderiaceae bacterium. Lineage (GTDB taxonomy): Bacteria > Pseudomonadota > Gammaproteobacteria > Burkholderiales > Burkholderiaceae_C > Pseudaquabacterium. The sequence continues at coordinate 2,569 of JAYVDE010000132.1, forward strand.
TGGCGCTGGGCTTGTTCACCGCGCTGTTCGGTGCCCTGGTGTCACCGGCCTACACCACCGCCGCGGCCTTCCTGGCGCTGATCGCCCTGCTGGTGCTGCGCCCCGGTGGCCTGGGCGCTGGCGCCACCGGTGGGGTGCACTGATGGGCCAGACCTCACGCCGACCCGCCTGGTCACGCTGGGCCCTGCTGCCCACCGCGGTGGCCGTGTACTTGGCGCCGCAGCTGGCCGGTGGCAGCGGCGCGGCCTACAGCGCGGCCGTGCTGATCGCAATCTTTGCGGTGATGGCCTATGGGCTGGACATCATCGTCTCCGACCTGGGCGAGGTGAGCCTGGCGCACACCGTGTTCTTCGCGGCGGGCAGCTACACCACTGCGCTGCTGGCCACCCGCGCGGGGGTCGGCAGCTGGCTGACACTGGCCGGCTCGATCGCCGTCGCGCTGGTACTGGCCGGCTTGATCGGCCTGGTGACGCTGCGGCTGCGCGAGTTCGTGTTCTCGCTGGTCACCTATGCGGTGGCCGTGGTGGCGATGACGGTGGCGGCGAACTGGCAGTTCATGGGCGGCTCTGACGGCCTGCGCGGCATTCCGCTGCTCGACCTGTCGCTGCCGGGCCTCACGCTGCGGCCCCAAGACGACCGCACGCTGTGGCCCTATGCCTTTGCGCTGCTGGTGCTCACGCTCTACCTGGTGGACCGCTTCCGCCATTCAGCGCTGGGCGCCGCGGCGGTGATGAGCCACTTGAATCCGCGTCTGGCGACGATGAGCGGCATCGACCTGGCGCGGGTGCGGCTGCAGGTGTTCCTGCTGTCGGCGCCAATCAGCGCGGCCGCCGGTTGGCTGTATGCCTACCAGCGCGCCTACGTCAGCGCCGACGTGCTGGAGAGCTACTTCCTGATCCTGATGCTCACCGCGGTGGTGCTGGTGGGCCGGCGCCAGTTGCTGGGGCCGCTGGCCGCCATGGCGATGGTGCTGGTGCAGGAAAAGTTCTTCTCGCTCGGCGGCTACGTCGACAAGATCGTGCTCGGCAGCGTGCTGGTGCTGATCCTCGGCTTCTACCCGCAGGGGCTGTCGGGGCTGGCCCGGCCGCTGGCCGCGATCTTCCGGCCCCGCCCGGCACCCCCCGCACCATGAGCGCCGGGCGGCCGCCGGTGCCCGCAGTACCTGCAGTACCCGCCGTGCCGGCCGTGCCGAACGTGCCCAGCGTGCAGCTCGCCACCGACGCCGCCAAGGCATCACACGATCAGATCCTGCAGGCGGCGGCCGAGTTGTTCATGGAGTTTGGTTACGCCGCCACCACGATCGACGCGGTGGCCGAGCGCCTGGGCGCCACCAAGGGCCGCATCTACCACCACTACCGCAGTAAGGCCGACCTGTACTTCGACGTGCAGGTGGCCGCCATGGTCCGGGTGACCGAGGCCATCGAGCCGATCGCCCGGCGCCGCGCGGGCGCGGTCGAGCGGCTGTCGGCGATGGCGTTGCGCCATGCGCAGATCCTGCTGACCGAGCTGCCGATGCAGAAGGTGGCGGTGCAGGGGCTGGAGCGCCAACTGCTCGGCAGCACGCTGGGCCAGTCGCCGGCGTCCAAGCGGCTGCGCGCGGTGGTCAAGATGCGTGACGACTACGAAGGCCTGTTCGCCGAGGTCATCGACGAGGGCATCCGCGAGGGCCGGTTGATCGACCTGCCACCGCGGCTGGCCACCAAGCCGTTTTTCGGCGTGCTGAACTGGGCCACGGTCTGGTACAGCCCGCGCCGCCTGCAAAGCCCCGAGGCGATCGACGAGATGGCCCAGCTGCTGGCCGCCTACGCGATGCGCGGGCTGTTGAAACCCGCTGCGGGCTGAGCTTCGCTGCGCTAGCGGTCGAGGATCGCGCAGGCGGTGGCCGCCAGGTGCTGGGTGTGGCCGTTGTCGCTGGAGGCCGGCGCGTTGCCGATGCCCATCAGGTTGCGCTTGAAGACACCCTGGCCAATGGCGGCTAGGCGGAACATCGAGAACGCCAGGTAGACATTGAAGCCGGCAATGGCCTCACGGCCGGTGCGGTGGCAGTATGCGGCCACGTAAGCAGCCTCATCGGGGATGCCGGCCGCCGCCAGATCCACACCGGCGAGCGTGCCCCAGCTTTCAGAATTCGAGTGGTACAGGATGCAACCGTAGGCGATGTCGGCCAGCGGGTGGCCCAGCGTGCACAGCTCCCAATCGAGCACGGCGATGATGCGCGGCTCGGTGGGGTGGAACATCACGTTTTTCCAGCCGGTAGTCACCGTGCGCGATGGCCACCGCGTGATCGGCCGGGATGCGTGCGGGCAGCTCGGCCAGCAGCCGCTCCATCGCCGGGAGGGTCTCGGTCTCGGCGCCGCGGTACTGCTGGGTCCAGCGGTCGAACTGGCGCTGGAAGTAGTTGCCGGGACGGCCGAAGTCGGCCAGGCCAATCGCCGCAAAATCGACCTGGTGCAGCTGCGCCAGGGTGGCGTTCAGGTTGTCGTAGATCGCCGCCCGCTCGGCCGGCGCCAGGCCCGGCAGCCGGGCATCGCGAAAAATCCGCCCTGCCAGAAAATCCATCACATAGAAGCTCGTGCCGATGACCGACGGGTCGTCGCAAAACGCCCGCATGCGCGGCACCGGAAACCCCACCGTGGCCAGCGCCGACATCACCCGGTATTCACGGTCGATCTGGTGGGCGCTGGCCAGCAAGGCACCCGGCGGCTTCTTGCGCAGCACCCAGCGGGCGGCGCCGGCGCAGATCAAATAGGTCGGGTTCGATGCGCCCCGGTTGAACTGGCTCAACACCAGTGGCTGGTCCGGATCTTCGACGTTGGCGCGGAACCAGGCGTTCAGCGCCACTTCGTCGAGGCGCTGGTTGTCGCGCACCGCGCCGATCAACGGCTGGCCGGGGTCGGCGGTGGCAGCGAGGGTGGTGGCCGGGGTGGTGGCCGGGGTGGTGGTCAATTCAGGCTTCGCAATTGAGCTTCAGGCCGGGGATCGGCCAGTCGTCGATGGCGATCAGCCGGCCGCTGCCCGACAGCGTGACAAACGCGGTGCGGCGGTCCTTGCCACCAAAACACAGGTTGGTGGTGAACGGGTCGGGCAGCGCAACATGGCTGGTGTGGCTGCCGTCCGGCGAGACGATGCTGATGCCACCATGCATCAGCGTGGCCACGCAGATGTTGCCGAGGGCGTCGATGGCCATCGAATCGAAGCGCTGCATCTGGCCACCGGGTGACGCCGTCACCATGCGTCCGCCATTCATCGATGGCCAGGCGTGTTTGTGCACCTGGCCCGGCGCCGTGATGTCATAGGCCCAGAGCCGTGCACCGGCGGTCTCGGCGTAATACAGCGTGCGGCCGTCGGGCGACAGACCCACGCCATTGGGGGTCATCAGCGGCCGCGCGATCACGCTGGCGGCGCTGCCGTCGGCCTGGCCGTAGTACAAGCCGCCCATGTCCATGTCGGTCGGGCGCGTCTTGCCCAGGTCGGTGAAATAGAAGCCGCCGTGGGCGTCGAACACGATGTCGTTCGGGCCGCGCAGGCCGAGGCCCTCCACGCTGTCGTACAGGCGCTCGATGCGGCCAGTGGCCAGGTTGACACGCTCGATGCGGCCGCCCGAATAGTCTTCGGCCTGGCCGACCGGCCGGTGAGTGCCGTCGATCTCGGTATGCCACGCGAAGCCGCCGTTGTTGCAGACATAGACCGCGCCGTCCGGCCCGATCGCCGCGCCATTGGGGCCACCACCGAGGTCGGCCACCACGCTGACGCGACCATCCGGCGTGACGCGGCTGAGCGTGCCCCGCGCAATCTCGACCAGCAGTACCGAGCCATCGTCGAGCGCTATGGGGCCCTCGGGGAACTGCAAGCCGCTGGCGATCTCACGTATTTTCATGGCGTTCCTCTGGGGTTGGTGTCGGGGTAAAAAACCAGCTTAGCCGCCCGCCTGTCGTGGCGCAACGCGGCAGGTGACAGCTGCGCGGTATCCAACCCGTTCAGGCACCTCGGGCACAGCCAGGCCCAGGCCGCCGACCGGACGCAAAAAAGCCCCGGCTCCAGTGGGGAAACGGGGCTGCTGTGAGGCGCCGAAAAACGGCGCCGCAAGGTCTTGCAGGTGCTCGATCATCACCTGCAAATCGCGCCGCAACCCGCGTCGTTGCCCGCTCCGCCGCCACTGACTTTTCCTATCTCCCGTCACGTTCCCCTCCATTCGAGTGGGACATCGTGATCATAGGCAAGTACAGATGAGCGCCTGTCACTTGGCCGAACCCGTTGGCGGGCACGGCAAAGATCGAGCATGTCCCATCGCGCAAGCAAGCCCTGGCGACCTTGCTTGCGCGCTCGGCGAGAGCCGAACCATCACCGCGGGCGAGGACCTCAGGTGGACATCGACGAAGCGATTCAAGGGGAGAGACCCTTCACTGGCAGTACCCCTTGTGGCGAGTTGAAGCGGTCTGCTGCATCCAGCTTGCCCTTGCCCCGCGCTACCTTCCAAGCGGCAGGTACAGCGTCAACGGCGCATCTAGAAACGACTTAAATCCAAAGTGCACGTAGAAAGCCTTGGCGACATCGTCCTTCGCGTCCACAAGCAACGCGTACGCGGCGACCTGCTGTCGCGCCTTCAGGCAGCGATCGACGGCGCAGCCCAGCAGGAGCTTGCCGAACCCCAAGCCTCGCTGATCGGTTCGAC
>JAYVDE010000133.1:0-7233 GCA_043749575.1 Burkholderiaceae bacterium
TTATTCGATGTTGAAGGCGCAGCTTCCTGCGGTCATTTTTTCCGGCACACCCAATTTCACACCCATTCACAGCCATTTCGATGGCTATGAACAGAAATAAATGATAATCAAATTGATCTTTAAATCGTTAAAGAATAAAATCATTGTCATGAAATACGATGAATCCGTACTCTTGTCGCCCGACTTGGCCAAGCAGGCACAACAGCTGGGCGAGCGCCTGTCCCGCCTGCGCAAGGCCCGCAAGCTGCGCCAGTCGGACGCGGCCACGCGCGCCGGCATGTCGCGCGTGACGGCCGGCAAGGTCGAGCGGGGCGACCCACGCCAGTCGCTGGGACAGATCCTGCGCTACCTGGACGCCATCGCGCCCGGCATAGACCTGCTCAGCCTGCTGCAGCGCACAGACCCGTCGCTGCTGGCGCTTGAGAATGCCGAGGCCACGCGCCGCGTGCGCGTGATGACACCCAAGCAGCTGAACGAACTGGACTTCTGATGGCCACCAACCAAACCCAGCTCTTTGCCTTCGCACACATCGACGGCGACTTTGTGCCGGCCGGGCGCCTTACCCTGACCGAAGAGGCCGAGGAGGTCGTTGCCTCCAGCTTTGCCTATGGCCTGCGCTACCTGGAGCGCCCCGGCCGCTTTCCCATCGACCCGGTCAGCCTGGCCATTGACGACCCGGAGCTCGTGCGTGGCGCCGAGCTGATGCCGGCCAATGGCTTGCCCCTGTTCGGCGGTATCCGCGACGCCGCCCCCGACGCCTGGGGCCGGCGCGTGATCGAGGCGCGGCGCAAGGTGCCGGCCAACAGCCTGCCCGAGTCGGTCTACCTGCTGGAGGCAGGCAGTGACCGCGTGGGCGCGCTGGACATCCGCGACTCGCTGGAGGCGTCGTCAACTACAGGCGTGAATCAAGTGCGCTCGCTCGACTACATGCTGGAGACGGCCGAGCGCATCGATCTGGGCGAGGAAGTGCCGGCGCGCCTGACCGACTTCTTCGGCTCAGGCCCGGGCGCTGGCGGCGCGCGGCCCAAGGCCGCTGTGCGGGACGATGAGGGCCTGCTGTGGCTGGCCAAATTTCCCAGCCGCGGCGACCCCTTCAACATGGCTGTGGCCGAGATGGCCACGCTGCGGCTGGCGCGCGAATGCGGGCTGGACGTGCCGGAGGTCAAGGTGGCGGACATCGGCGGATCATCCGTCCTGCTGATTCGCCGGTTTGACCGCTACTGGTGCCCGCCGGGCGAGCTGCCGCCAGAGGATACGGTGCTGCACCAGACGCTGCCAGGCGACGGCCTGAAGGAGCGGCGCCTGCCCTTTGTCAGCGCGCTCACGCTGATCGGCTGCGATGAGTTCGAAGCCCGCACAAAGAGCTACCCCGAGATCGCGCAGGCCATCCGCCGCCACGTGCACATCGACCGCGTGCGGGCCAACAACCGCGAACTGTTCGCCCGCATGGTGTTCAACATCTTTGTCTCCAACGACGACGATCACCTGCGCAACCACGGCTTCGTGCGCGACCCGCGGCACCAGGGCTGGGAGCTCAGCCCCCTGTATGACGTGGTGCCGCGCCCCGGCGTGGCCTTCGAGCGGCTGCTGCACCTGGGCGTGGGCACGCAGGGCAAGGCCGCCACGCTGGACAACGCCATGACGCAGCACGAGGCCTTTGCGCTGGACCGGCAGCAGGCAGTGGCGGTGCTGGCGCAGGTATGGGGCGGGGCCCGGCAATGGATCACGGTGTTCGAGCAGTCGGATGCGCCGGGAGAACTCATCGACAAGGTCGCGCCAGCATTCCGCAAACTCGAGGACATCGCCAGCGCGGACTTGATCAAAGAGATACGAAAGTGCTCGGCTGACTCGCCAAAGTAAAATGTGGGGTTTCCCCCCTACACCCTCCCGGAGCAGCCTTACATGGCCAACACCCAACTGATGGCAAACGCGATCCGCGCGCTCGCCATGGACGCCGTTCAACAAGCCAACTCCGGACACCCCGGCGCCCCCATGGGCATGGCCGACATGGCAGTCGCCCTCTGGGGCCGCCACCTGAAGCACAGCCCCCACAACCCGCACTGGTTTGACCGTGACCGCTTCGTACTGTCCAACGGCCATGCATCGATGCTGATCTATTCGGTGCTGCACCTGACCGGCTACAAGCTGCCGATCAGCGAGCTCAAGAACTTCCGCCAGCTGCACAGCAAGACGCCTGGCCACCCGGAAGTCGGCTATACGCCCGGCGTGGAAACCACCACCGGCCCGCTGGGCCAGGGCATGGCCAATGCGGTGGGCATGGCGCTGTCTGAAAAGCTGTTGGCCAATGAATTCAACCGCGAAGGCCACGACGTCGTCGACCACCACACCTACGTGTTCCTGGGCGACGGCTGCCTGATGGAAGGCATCAGCCACGAAGCCAGCGCCCTGGCCGGCGCCTGGAAGCTCAACAAGCTCATCGTGCTGTATGACGACAACGACATTTCCATTGACGGCCATGTCGCGCCCTGGTTCATCGACAACACCGCCCTGCGCTTTGCCGCCTACGGCTGGAACGTGATCGGCCCCATCGAAGGCCACGACGCCGACGCGGTAGACCGCGCCATTGCTGACGCCAAGAACAGCGCCGACAAGCCGACCTTCATCCTGTGCAAGACCCGCATCGGCGAAGGCAGCCCCAACCGCGCCAATACCTCCAAGGCCCACGGCGAGCCGCTCGGTGTGGAAGAAATCAAGCTCACGCGCGAAGCCCTGCACTGGCCTTACGCGCCGTTTGAGATCCCCAAGGAGGTCTACGAGGCCTGGGACGCCAAGGCCAAGGGCCTGGCCGCCGAAGCCGCGTGGGACGCGAAGTTCGCCGCCTACAAGGCCGCGCACCCCCAACTGGCCAAAGAGTTCACCCGCCGCATGAAGGGCGAGCTGCCGAAGAACTTCCACCAGATCGCCGTGGACACGGTGCTGTCGGCCCACGACAAGGCCGAGACCGTGGCCTCACGCAAGGCCTCGCAGATCGCGCTGGAGTTCTTCACCGCCGCCTTGCCCGAAATGCTGGGCGGCTCGGCCGACCTCACCGGCTCCAACCTCACCAACACCAAGTCCACGCCGCCGCTGCGCTTTGACCTCGCGGGCGATGTTGTCAAGAACGCTGAAGGCCATTCCGGCCGGCACATCAACTACGGCGTGCGCGAGTTCGGCATGGCGGCCATCATGAACGGCATCACGCTGCATGGCGGCTACATCCCGTACGGCGGCACCTTCCTCACCTTCAGCGACTACAGCCGCAACGCCATCCGCATGGCCGCGCTGATGAAGCAGCGCGTCATCCACGTCTTCACCCACGACAGCATCGGCCTGGGCGAAGACGGCCCCACCCACCAGCCGGTAGAGCATGCGGCCAGCCTGCGCCTGATTCCCAACCTGGATGTCTGGCGCCCTTGCGATGGCGCCGAGACCGCACAAGCCTGGGCCAGCGCCATCGCCAACACGCAGCGGCCCACGGCCTTGTTGCTGTCGCGCCAGAACCTGCCGGCGCAAAGCCGCAGGCCCGAGCAGCTGCAAGCCATGCGCCGCGGCGGCTATGTGCTGAGCGACCGGCCCGCCGCCAGCGTCGTGCTCCTGGCCACCGGCTCCGAAGTGGCGCTGGCCATGCAAGCCCAGCAGCTACTGGATGCACGCGGCGTGTCGGTGCGTGTCGCCTCCATCCCCTGCACGACCCTGTTCGATCGCCAGGACCGCGCCTGGCGCGATTCGGTGCTTGGCAGCGGCCTGCCGCGGGTGGGCGTTGAAGCCGGCGTGACCCGCTGGTGGGGCCAGTACGGCTGCGTGGCCGCACTGGGCGTCGACAGCTTTGGCGAGTCGGCACCCGCAGCCGATGTCTTCCGGCATTTCGGCCTGACCGCAGAAGCGTTGGCCGATCTGGCGCAAGGTGTGGCCGACGAAGAGCGGCGGCTGGTTCGCGCCAGCCACTGAGATTGCGGCAATGCACTACACGCTGATCAGCTTCGATCTCGATGGCACTCTGGTGGACACGGCATCCGAGATTGCCGAGGCCGCCAACCGGACACTGGCGGCCATCGGACAAGCTCGCATTCCCGCAGACAGGATCACGCCACTCATCGGCCACGGCGCACACGCCTTGATGCGCAAGCTGCTCGCTCAGCTGCAACTGGACCGGATGGATCCTGCCCATCGATGGCCTGTCGAGGCCATCCTGCAGGCCTTCGACGATCACTACGCCCAGACAGTGGGCAGCTCGGCGCTTCCCTATGCGGGCGCCCACGAGACCTTGCAGCGTTTGCGCAGCGCGGGCATCAAGCTGGCGTGCACCACCAACAAAGAGTTGCGCCACGCGCTGCGGGTGCTGCGTGTCAACCGGCTGGACGGGTATTTCGACCTGGTCGTGGGTGGCGATTCACTGACGGAACAAAAACCCCATGCCAGCGTGCTGCGCACCTTGGCCGCGCGCTTGAACTGCGAACTCGCCCAGACCGCGCATATTGGCGATTCGGCCATCGACGTGGCCGCTGCACGCAATGCCGGCGTCGCCGCTTGGGCCGTGCCCTATGGCTACAACGGCGGCGCCGCCATCGGCGACAGCCAACCCGACCGGATCTTCACCCATCTCAGCGAAGTGGCCGACCACGTACTGTCGCCACAGGACCCCCCAGCGGCCTGACGGTGGCCACCACTCTTGCCACTCTCTGGATCTTCAAATCTTGCGCATCAAGCTTGGCATCAACGATCTGCCGGCCTTCGGAAGGCCTGGCACAGCGCGCGGCCGAAGGCGTTCGGTGATGCCCATCAAGGCGCTGCTGTGGGATGTGGACGGCGTGCTGGCCGAGACCGAACGCGACGGCCACCGCGTGGCTTTCAATCAGGCCTTCGAAGCCCATGACCTGCCCTGGCGCTGGAGCGTGGAACACTACGGTGAACTGCTGAACATTATCGGTGGCCGCGAACGCCTGTTGCATGACATGCGCACGCGCGGCGACGCACCGCCATTGTCAGCAGAGCGTGAAGCCCTGGCGCGGGCTGTGCACATGGCCAAGAACCAAATCTACGGCGAGCTGGTCCGCTCCCAAGGCCTGCCGTTGCGTGACGGCGTGCGTGAGCTCTTGGAGGAATGCCGGACGCGCGGCGTGCGCATGGGCATCACCACCACCACCAGCAAAAGCAATCTCGATGCCCTTCTACGGACCCATCTGGGGTCGGCCTGGGCCACCTGGTTTTCGGCGCTGGTGTGCGGCGAGGACGTGGCCAGCAAGAAGCCCGATCCCGAGGTTTACCTGCAAGCCCTGCGGCGATTGGGCGTCGGCCCGCTGGATGCCGTCGCGATCGAAGATTCGCCCGGCGGCGTCGCCGCCGCCTGTGCAGCCGAGGTGCCCGTTGTCGTGACGCGCAGCGTCTATTTCGGTACAGCCACCATCGACGGCGCCATCGCCATCGGGCCCAGCCTGGGCCAAGGCATGGGCTGGCGACCCGGTGCGGCCCACACCGCAAGCACCGCCCGGATCACGCTCGACGACCTGGTGGACTGGCGCCAGCGCATGGAACACAGCTCGCAGTTCGGCTGAGCGCCGGACTGCCAACACCCTTCACATCCATTCCCGCATCGGAGACCCCCATGGCATTCATTTCACTGCGCCAGGTTCTGGACCACGCAGCCGAGCACGGCTACGGCGTGCCGGCCTTCAACGTCAACAACCTGGAGCAGATCCAGGCCATCATGGAAGCGGCGCAGGAAACCAACTCGCCGGTGATCCTGCAAGCCTCTGCCGGTGCCCGCAAGTACGCTGGCGAAGCCTATCTGCGGCACATGGTGCTGGCAGCCGTTGAATCGCATCCCGACATCCCGGTGGTACTGCACCAGGATCACGGGGCCTCAGCCGCCGTTTGCCTGCAATCGATCCGCTCGGGCTTCACCAGTGTGATGATGGACGGCTCATTGCTGGAAGACGCCAGGACACCGGCCAGCTACGACTACAACGTCGAGATCACACGCCGGGTATGCACCATGGCGCACGCCATCGGGGTTTCGGTCGAAGGCGAACTCGGCTGCCTGGGCTCCTTGGAGACCGGCGAGGCGGGCGAAGAAGACGGTTCTGGCGCCGAAGGCAAGCTGACCCACGAGATGATGCTCACCGACCCCGTGCAAGCCAAGGATTTTGTCGCCCGCACCGGCGTTGATGCGCTGGCGATCGCCATCGGCACCAGCCACGGCGCCTACAAGTTCACCCGCAAACCCACCGGTGACATCCTTGCCATGGACCGCATCGCGCAGATCCACGCGTGCGTCCCGGACACGCACCTGGTGATGCATGGCTCGTCCAGCGTGCCGCAGGAATGGCTGGAAATCATCCGTCAGCACGGCGGTGACATCAAGGAGACCTACGGCGTGCCGGTGGCGGAAATCCAGCGTGGCATCCGAAGCGGCGTGCGCAAGATCAACATCGACACCGACATCCGGCTGGCCATGACCGGCGCGATGCGCAAGGCCTTCGCCGACCAGCCCAGCGAGTTCGATCCCCGCAAGGCCTTTGCTGAAGCCCGCCGGGCCGCGCGCGGCATCGTCAAGGCGCGCTTCGAAGCCTTCGGCTGCGTGGGGCAAGCCGCGCAACTCAAGCCAGTGCCGCTGGAGTCCATGGCTCAACGCTATCGGTGAATGGACCGGCGTTGCGTGGCCTTGCCAAGCCCGGCCCAGGGTTTTCCCATGGCCGCGCATCCACGGCGTCAAATATCATTGGGTGATTATTTTCCGCAGGCGCCGCGTCGCTGGCGTGCTTCCATTCAATGAGGAGACTATGTGAAGCGTTTCACCTCCATCGCCATCTTGATCGGCACGGCCTGCGCGAGCCTGCCGGCCCGGGCCAATCTCGAGCTGGCCCAAAAGAACGCCTGCATGGCCTGCCACGCAGTTGACAAAAAGATCGTTGGTCCGTCCTATCAGGACGTGGCCAAGAAGTACGCCGGCCTGAAGGATGCGGTAGCGGCCTTGTCCGAGAACATTAGAAAAGGCGGTTCCGGCAAGTGGGGCCCTGTGCCTATGCCCGCACAGCCCGCCCTCAGCGACGCGGACGTCAAGACCCTGGCCACCTGGGCCTTGAGTGGCGGCAAGTAGGGCGATGGCCAACGTGCCCGGTCAGCCTGTGTTGTGCCCACGCGCGCCGGGCGCGTTGCGGTGGGCGTTGATCATCGCAGCCGCGCTGCTGGCCACTCAGGCCCCGGCTCAGACGGCAACGTCCCTGTACCCGGGCG
>JAYVDE010000134.1:0-2583 GCA_043749575.1 Burkholderiaceae bacterium
GGTCCCCGAGCTGACCGACCCGACCGAACAGGCCGCCTACCTGCCCGCCATTGGCGCGGCTCTGCGCTGAAGTCAGCCTGCCATGCCGCAACAGATCAATCTGCTCGACGCCAGCCTGCAGCGTCAACGCGCCACGCTGGCCAGCATCACCACGCCGATCGCGCTGATCGCGCTGGTCGCCACACTAGGCGTCTCGGCCACGCTCACGCTGGTGCTGCAGGCGATGAGTTCCCAGGCGCTGGCCCAGGCCCACGCCAGCGAACAGGCGGTCGCCGCCTTGCGCACTCGGGTCGCCCAGGCGGGCCAGACAGCGCCCGCACCCGGCGCAACTGAGCTGGCGCGGCTGCGCGCGGTGGAGGCCGGACAGCGGCGGCTTCGCGCCGCGATCGACTCCGGCCAGGCAGGCACGACACAGTGCTATACCGGCTACCTGCTCGCCCTGTCGCGTCAGACGCAACCCGGCCTGTGGCTGACAGGCTTCAGCGTGGCGCCCGACGGCCGTGCCCTCGAGATCAGCGGCCGCATGACGGACCCGCGCCAACTGCCCGACTACCTGAGGCGCCTGAACGGCGAAGCGCTGTTCAAGGGCCGCGAGTTCGCTCAACTGAGTCTGACGACCGTCACGCCAGCCGCCGCATCGGACAGCGCTTTGCGCACCGGCTACACGGAGTTTGCACTGCGCTCCGCCGCCGTCGGCTCCAACTCCAGCTCCAGCACCCCTCTCAACTGGACCGAGGCTCGATGAGACTCGCCTTCGCGCCGTGCCGCGATCACGTCCGTGCCAGCGCCGCGCGCATGGGTCGCGCTTTCGACGGCAGGACCCGCCGCGAGCGCCTGATTTTGATCGGCGCCGGCATCGCCGTGGTCTGGATGTTGGCCGACAGCCTGTGGCTCACGCCGGCCTTTAGGCGTTGGTCGGACGCGCAGGCGCGGCGGGTCAACGCCGCACTCGTTTTGAAGCACTTGAACGACGAAATCGCCCAGCGCGGCATCGATTCAAGCAGCGCCGCACAACAACTGCTCCGCGATCTGGTGCAATCGCGCGCACGTGTCGACCAGGGCAACGCGGCCCTGCATGGCTTTGGCGCCGCGCTCGTGAGCGCGTCCGACATGGTGCCGATGCTCGACCGGCTGCTGGCCCAGGTCGGTGGCCTGCGGCTGCGTTCGATGCAGTCCCTGGGCCGAACCGAGGTCGGTGCGACCGGGGGCGCATCAAGCGCGTCGGCGAACCAACTGCCAAACCCCGCGAATCGGGCGAATCCTGCGGCGGCCCTGTACCGCCACGGCGTCGAGCTGGCGATCGAGGGCAGTTACGCCGACGTGCTGGCCTATCTGCTTGCCATAGAGGCCATGCCGCAGCGCGTGCTGTGGGGGGGGGTGCAGCTCAGAGTCGAGCGGCACCCGCAGGTGATCGTGACCTTGCGCCTGTACACCCTGAGCCAGGATCGCAACTGGCTGGAGCTCTGAACGTGAAGACCCTTCCATCATCCCTCACCCGGCTGGTCAGCGGCCTGCTGCTCGCCGGCACGGCCTGCCTGAGTGCCGCAGCAGTACCCGCACCCGCACCCGCAGCGGCCGACCCGACGCGACCCGCCGACATCGCGCCGACGGTGGTCACGCTGCCGCGTGGCGCTGCCGTTGTGGCGCCGGTCTGGCCACAGCTACAGTCGCTACAGGTGGCGGGACCCGGCGGCTCCAGTGCACTGGTCGATGGCCGCGTCGTGCGGGTCGGTGAGCGGCTCGGAGAATTGACCGTGGCGGCCATCGATGCCCAGGGCATCTTGTTGCGCGGCCTGCGCTTCGAGCAGCGGATCGCGCTGCTTCCCGGCATCGTCAAGATCCCCAGCGCCACCGCCAGCGTTAGCGTTAGCGTTAGCGCCACCGCCACCGCCACCGCCACCGCCACCGCCACCGCCACCGCGCGGCCCGGCGGTGCCGTAGCTCCTGCCACCAAGGAAGCCAAGTGATCGCCGCTAAACTCATCGGCGCTTTGCTGCTCGCGGCCACCGCGGGCGGCCCGGCGCGCGCCGCCCCGACCGCCACCGCCACCGCGGCCACGAACGCCGTCACGCCAAACGGCCGGTTCGACCTGTCGGTCACGAATGCGCCGGCCGCGCAGGTGTTCATGCAGCTCGGCTCCGGCACGCCCTACAACATGCTCGTCTCGCCCGAGGTGGCCGGCAATGTGACGATCACATTGAAGGACACGACCGTGCTCGAGGCGCTGGAATCGATGCGCGAGCTGTTTGGCTACGACTACCGGGTGGCTGGCAACCGCATTTTCATCCAGCCCAACACCGTGCAGACGCGGCTGTTCAAGATCAACTACCTGCCGGGTCGACGCGAAGGCACGAGCGAGATCCGCGTCACATCGAGTTCGATTTCGCAAGGCGGTGCGCCGAGCAGTTCAGGGGGCAGCACCGGAGGCAACCCCGGCTCAGCCAACGCCGGGTCCAATTCCGTCAATTCCGGCGGCACCGGCGCGCGCAGCGACGACACCGCGCATGTGCGCACCACGTCCGATGCCGACTTCTGGCGCGAAATGAAGGCCTCGCTGGTCTCGCTCGTCGGCTCGGCCGATCA
>JAYVDE010000135.1:0-7223 GCA_043749575.1 Burkholderiaceae bacterium
CCCTCGGGGTTGTAGATGCCGATCTGGCGGAACAGGCCTTCCATGCCGAAAGTGCGGGCCTCGTCGACCAGGATCGGCACGGTGCGCGGGCCCAGCGCCTTGTCGCGCAGCAGTTGCGTCAAAAAGCGCACATAAGCCTGGGTGGTGCTGATCTCGCGGCCGGCGGGCGTGGCGTCGAGCACGGTCTTGAAGGTCTCCAGCGAGGGCACGCTGAACTGCTCGTCTGACTTGGCGCGGCGGGTCGGCAGGTAGCCGCCCAGCGCTTTGCGGCGCTCGTGCAGGTAGCGCATCTCGGGCGTGTCGTCGGCCGGCTTGTAGAACGGGATCTTGGCCAGCTCGCTGTCGGGGATCGGGATGTTGAAGCGGTCGCGGAAGTAGCGGATGTCGTCGTCGCTCAGCTTCTTGGTCCCGTGGGCGGTGTTCTTGCCCTCGCCGGCCCGGCCCATGCCGTAGCCCTTCACGGTCTTGACCAGCAGCACCGTCGGCTGGCCCAAGGTGCGGTTGGCGGCGTCGAAAGCGGCGTAGACCTTGTTGGCATCGTGGCCGCCGCGGCGCAGGCCCCAGACCTCGTCATCGCTCATCTTGGCCACCATCTCCAGCGTGCGCGGATCACGGCCGAAGAAGTGTTTGCGAACAAAGGCGCCGTCATTGGCCTTGAAGGCCTGGTAGTCGCCGTCCAGCGTGTCGAGCATGATCTTGCGCAGCGCGCCGTCCTTGTCGCGCGCCAGCAAGTCGTCCCACTGGCGGCCCCACACCAGCTTGATGACGTTCCAGCCCGAGCCGCGAAACTCGCCTTCCAGCTCCTGGATGATCTTGCCGTTGCCGCGCACCGGGCCGTCCAGGCGCTGCAGGTTGCAGTTGATGACGAAGACCAGGTTGTCGAGCTTCTCGCGCGCGGCCAGGCCGATCGCCCCCAGCGATTCGGGCTCGTCCATCTCGCCGTCGCCGCAGAAGACCCAGACCTTGCGCTTGGCGGTGTCGGCAATGCCGCGGGCGTGCAGGTATTTGAGGACGCGCGCCTGGTAGATCGCCATGATCGGACCCAAGCCCATTGAGACGGTCGGGAACTGCCAGAACTCGGGCATCAGCTTGGGGTGCGGGTAGCTCGACAAGCCCTTGCCGTCGACTTCCTGGCGGAAGTTGAGCAACTGCTCTTCGCTCAAGCGGCCTTCCATGAAGGCGCGGGCGTAGACACCGGGCGCCGAATGGCCCTGGATGTAGAGCAGGTCGCCGCCATGGCTGCCGCCGGTCGCGCTGTCGTCGGCATGCCAGAAGTGGTTGAAACCGGCCGCAAACAAGTGCGCCAGCGACTGGAATGAGCTGATGTGGCCGCCCAGGTCGCCGCCGTCCGCCGGCTCGTGCCGGTTGGCCTTGACCACCAGCGCCATCGCGTTCCAGCGCATGTAGGCGCGCAGCCGGCCTTCGATCTCCAGGTTGCCGGGGCTGCGGGCCTCGTCCGCTGGCTCGATCGTGTTGATGTAGGGCGTGGTGGCCGAGAACGGCCGGTCGATGCCGTTGTGGCGCGCTTCCTCGATCAGCTTTTCCAGCAGAAAGTGGGCGCGGGCCGGGCCCTCGGCGGCGATGACGCCGTCCAGCGCGTCCAGCCACTCGCGGGTTTCCTGGGCGTCGGTGTCGAAGGCGTCGCTTGCGGCGTTGCCAGGCGGGGATTCGGCGGGTGCGGACATCGGTGGTCTCCTCGTTCCGGGTCTGGGGATAGGCGGGTGCTTTATCGAACGGCGCGAAGTTTGGCACAAAGCCGTTCAATTTTCAAATAGTGCTACGTCATTTCATATTATGGAAAACCACAAGTCGAACCAAGGCGCTGCATGCCAGCAGATGGCCAAGAGCCGTTGCGCAGGGTCGGGATAATCGGGCCATGACGCCACCCTCCCCCGGCCCGGATTCCAACGGCCCCGTTGCCGGCCAGCGCCGCCGGTTCGGCCGCTGGTGGCGCCGCCAGTCTGCCGCGCGGCAAGACCGCTTTGCCACCCTCGGCCCGCTGGCGTCGGTGTTGCTGTTCCTGGCCGCGATCATTTCGGCGTTCTGGTACCTGCGCAATGAGGAAATCGAGCGCGAGACCGAAGCCGTCAAACGCGACACCGAGATCGCCCAGCAGCAGATCCGGCTGCGGCTGATCGAGAACCAGGAGCAACTGGTGCGCATGGCGCGCGAGTTCGTCACGCGCGAGCTCGCGACCGCAGACTTCACGCCGCAGGCGGCAGCCTTCTCAAACGACCGCCCGGAGATCACCCGCTTCGTCTGGCTGTCGGCCAACCGCCAGTCGCGGGGCGGCTATTCGGCACAGGCCGAGCGCGAGGACGGCAACACGCCCAACGACAAGGCGGTGGCCAACCCACCGGGCCGCAGCGAGACCGAATGGGCCTTCATCGCCGCCCGTGACCTGCGCCAGCCGATCTACTCCCGGCCATTCAAGGACGGCCAAGGAGCGATGGTTTTCCAGGTGCTGGTGCCACTGCTCGACCGCGGCCAGTTTGCTGGCGCGCTGGTCGTCAACTACTCGATCGACGTGCTGATGCGGCACTTTGTGCCCAGCGAAGTGACCCGTCGGCACACCGTGGCGGTGCTCGACGAACACGACCGCACCATCGCCAGCACCGTGTTGCCGATGCCCGGCGGCAAACAGCGGCCGCCGGCCATCGCCCACGACGTGCCGCTGGCGCCTGCCGCCAACGGCCTGGTGTTGCGCGGCAGCGGCTACCGCACGTCCGTCGGCTTGGTCGGCAACACGCTGTTCTGGATGGTCGTGGCGCTGTCGATGCTGACGCTGTGGATGCTGCTGGGCACCTGGCGCCATGTGCGGCGGCGCACCCAGATCCAGGGCGCGCTGGTGCAGGAGACCAACTTCCGCCGGGCGATGGAAAACTCGATGCTCACCGGCATGCGGGCGATGGACATTGAGGGCCGCGTCAGCTACGTCAACCCGGCCTTTTGCGCGATGACCGGCTTCACCGAGCACGAGCTGATCGGCCGCCTACCGCCCTACCCCTACTGGCCGACCGACCGCGTCGACGAAAACAGCCGGTTGTTGCTGCAGGAACTGCAGGGCCGCAGCCCGGCCGGTGGCATCGAGGTCAAAGTGATGCGCAAGAACGGCAGCTTGTTCGACGCCCGCATGTATGTCTCGCCGCTGGTCGACTCGCGCGGCCACCAGACCGGCTGGATGACCTCGATGACCAACATCACCGAGGCCAAGCGGATTCGCGACCAACTGTCGGCCTCGCACGAGCGCTTCACCACCGTGCTGGAAGGGCTGGAAGCCGCGGTCTCGGTGTTGTCGGTGCAGCAAGGTGAACTGCTGTTCGCCAACCGCAGCTACCGCCTGTGGTTCGGCGCCGACGCCAAGGGCCACGCACTGCTGGCTGGCGGTGCTGCGCCCAACCTGCCGCTCGACGTGCGCGGCCACGACGACGAAGACGGCCTGTCGGGCCTGCCGACTCAGGAGATCATCAGTGGCCTGGGCGCCAACCCGCGTGAGGTCTACGCCGCCGGGTTGGACAAGTGGTTCGACGTGCGCGCGCGCTACCTGCAGTGGACCGACGGCCGGCTGGCCCAGATGCTGATCGCCACCGACGTCACCGCCCGCCGCCGCGCCGAGCAGCTGGCCGAGCAGCAGGCCGAGAAAGCCCAGGTCAGCAGCCGGCTGATCATGATGGGTGAGATGGCCTCGTCGGTGGCGCACGAGTTGAACCAACCGCTGACGGCGATCACCAACTACTGCAACGGCATGGTCTCGCGGGTCAAGGCCGACACCATCGACCGCGACGCCCTGCTGGCCGCGCTGGGCAAAACCGCACGCCAAGCCGAACGGGCCGGCCAGATCATCCACCGCATCCGCGCCTTCGTGAAAAAGAGCGAGCCGCAACGCCAGCCGTCGCAGGCCCGCGCCATCGTCGACGACGCGGTCGAGTTGGCCAGCATCGAACTGCGCCGCCGCAACGTGGCCATCCACCACTACGTGGCCCAGCGCCTGCCCGAACTCAGCTGCGATCCGATCCTGATCGAACAAGTGCTGTTGAACCTGCTGAAAAACGCCGCCGAGGCAATCGACAGCGCCCAGCTGCCGGCTGCGCGCCGGCATATCGAATTGCGGGTGATCCCGCGCTACACGCCCGATGAAGGCGGTGTCATCGAGTTCTCAGTCACCGACATGGGGCCGGGCCTGCCTGACGAGGTGATCGCCCGGCTGTACGAGGCCTTTTTCTCGACCAAAGCCGAAGGCATGGGCATCGGGCTGTCGCTTTGCCGGTCGATCGTGGAGAGCCACCGCGGCCGGATCAAGGCGCAGAACCTCTACAATGGGGATCTTGTTACAGGGTGCCGGTTCGCCTTCACCTTGCCCGTCGAAACCACTGCGCGGCACGAGGAAACCACGCTGCTTCACCAGGGCCCATCGCACCCCGTTGCGCCCCGATGAGCCAGTGCTTGATTTCGCCAAGCCACCTGCCGCCAGACCACCTGCCGCCACAAGCACCCCATGAGCCTGATTCCCAAGAAGGGCACGGTCTATGTCGTCGATGACGACGAAGCCGTGCGTGATTCGCTGCAGTGGTTGCTGGAAGGCAAGGACTACCGCGTCAAGTGCTTCGACTCGGCCGAGTCCTTCCTCTCCCGCTTCGACCCCCGTGAGGTGGCCTGCCTGATCGCCGACATCCGCATGGACGGCATGAGCGGGCTCGAACTGCAAGACCGGCTGCTCGAGCGCAAGAGCCCGCTGCCGGTGGTCTTCATCACCGGCCACGGCGATGTGCCGATGGCGGTGGCCACAATGAAGAAGGGCGCGATGGATTTCATCGAGAAGCCGTTCAAGGAAGACGAGTTGATCGGTCTGGTCGAACGCATGCTCGACCAGGCGCGCTCGGCCTTCAGCCAGCACCAGGAACAAGCCAGCCGCGATGCCTTGCTGAGCCGGCTGACCACGCGTGAGGGGCAAGTGCTCGAACGCATCGTCGCCGGCCGGCTGAACAAGCAGATCGCCGATGACCTGGGGATCAGCATCAAGACGGTCGAGGCGCACCGCGCCAACATCATGGAAAAGCTCAACGCCAACACCGTGGCCGATCTGCTGAAGATTGCGCTCGGGGCCAACAGCAACGCTGCCAAGGCCTGATCGATCTGCCGCCCGCCCGAGGCCGCTGCATGTCAGCGGCTTCTTGCATTTTGAAAGACCCTTTGATGACCGCCCAACTGATCAACGGCAGCGCACTGTCGCAGCAGATCCGCGCCGAGCTGAGCCAGCGCGCCGCCGCCCTCAAGGGCCGCGGCGTGACACCCGGCCTGGCGGTCATCCTGGTCGGCGACGACCCGGCTTCGGCGGTGTACGTGCGCAACAAGGTCAAGGCCTGCCACGACACCGGTGTGTTGTCGCTGCTGGAGCAGTACGAGGCCAGCTTGTCCGAGGCCGATCTGCTGGCCCGCATCCGCGCGCTGAACGACGACTCAGCCGTCCACGGCATCCTGGTGCAGATGCCACTGCCCCGACACATCAACCCGCAACGGGTGATCGAGACCATCGCCACCGCCAAGGACGTCGACGGCTATTCGGTGCAGAGCGCGGGTGAGCTGATGGCCGGGCTGCCGGGCTTTCGCCCCTGCACGCCTCACGGCTGCATGAAGCTGATCGTTGCCACCGGTGTGGATCTGCGCGGCAAACACGCAGTGGTCATCGGCCGCAGCAACACCGTGGGCAAGCCGATGGCGCTGCTGCTGTTGGCCGCCAACGCCACCGTCACCATCTGCCACAGCGCAACGCCCGACCTCGCCGTGTTCACCCGCCAGGCTGACGTGGTCGTGGTCGCGGTGGGCCGACGCAACACCTTGACCGCCGGCATGGTCAAGCCCGGCGCCGTCGTCATCGACGTCGGCATGAACCGCAACGACGAGGGCAAGCTCTGCGGCGACGTCGACTTCGCCGGCGTCAGCGAGGTCGCCGGCTGGATCACGCCAGTGCCTGGCGGGGTCGGCCCGATGACCATCACGATGTTGCTGGTCAACACCGTTGAATCTGCGGAACGCGCCACCAACTGAGCGAATCAGAGGGCCCTGCCAGCCCGCTTCTGCACCCATCCCTTCGAAAGCCTCGCCATGAGCAACCCGCTGCTGTCCGCCGCGTCCCTGCCCGACTTCGCCGCCATCCGCCCCGAGCACTTGACGCCGGCGCTCGACCTGCTGCTGCCCGCGGCCGATGCCGCGCTGGAGCGCGCCGTCAGCGCTGATGTGGCCGCCGACTACGACGCCTTGTCGGCCGTGCTGGACGTGCCGCTGGAGCGCCTGTCGCGTGCCTGGGGTGCGGCCAACCACCTCAACGCCGTCGCCAACACCCCCGAGTTGCGCGAGGCCTACAACGCCAATCTCGGCCGCATCACCGAGTTCCACACCCGCTTGGGTGCTGACGAACGCCTCTACGCCAAGTACAAGGCCGTGGCCACCGGCCCGGCCGCTGCGGATTTGGCGCCCGCGCGGGCCCAGGCGCTGGCCCATGCGATGCGCGATTTCGTGCTGTCGGGCGCCGAACTGCAGGGCGCTGCCAAAACGCGCTTCGCGGCGATCCAGCAGCGCAGCGCCGAAGCGGGCCAGTCGTTCAGCGAGCATGTGCTCGATGCCACCGACGGCTTTGTGCTCTACGTCACCCCCGAGCAGATGGCCGGCGTGCCCGCCGACGTCTGCCAAGCCACCCGCGAGGCCGCGGCGGCCGAAGGGCTGGCAGGCCACCAGCTGACGCTGCACCTGCCGGTCTACCTGCCGGTGATGCAATACGCCTGCGACCGCGCCTTGCGTGAGCAGCTCTACCGCGCCTACAGCACCCGGGCCAGCGAGTTCGGCCCGCCCGAGCGCGACAACTCGGGCCTGATGAGCGAGCTGCTGCAGCTGCGCGCCGAAGAAGCCGCGCTGCTGGGCCAGCCCAGCTACGCCGACCTGTCGCTGGTGCCCAAGATGGCCGAGTCACCGGCCCAGGTGACCGCCTTCCTGCGCGATTTGGCGCAGCGCGCCCGCCCGCATGCCGAGCGCGACCTGGCCGAGATGCGCGCTTTCGCCGCCGACCCGCTCGGCCTGCCCGACCTGCAGCCCTGGGACCAGTATTTCGTCGCCGAGAAGCTGAAAGAGGCGCGCTATGCCTTCAGTGAGCAGGCGGTCAAGCAGTACTTCACCGAACCACGGGTGCTCGAGGGCCTGTTCCACATCGTCGAGACGGTGTTCGAGCTGCG
>JAYVDE010000136.1:0-2574 GCA_043749575.1 Burkholderiaceae bacterium
GCCGTGGCCATTGAAGGCTTCGTCGAGCGCTGGGCTGCCGTGTATTGCGACGTGCGCAGGGGCGAGGCCACGCTGGTGGCCATGGCCGCCGCGCACCAACGGCTGGGCTGGATTCACCCCTTCGTCGAGGGCAACGGCCGCGTGATGCGCTTGCACACGCACACGCTGCTGAGCGCGCTGGGCTACACCGGCGGGCTATGGTCACCGCTGCGCGGCTTTGCGCGCACGGTGGACCGGTACTACGCTAGCTTGGCCGCGGCCGACGAGCCCCGGCGCGGCGATCTGGACGGGCGCGGCAAGCTCAGCCAATCTGCGCTGGCCGCCTGGATCGACTACGTGCTGGACGTGTGCCTTGACCAAGTCGCATTCATGCGGTCGATGCTCAACCTGGCCACCATGGAAGGCCGGATCGCCGCCTGCCTGAGCTTCGAGCAGGCGTCGTTGAAGTCTGGCGTGCGGCTGGATGCGCTGCGGCCGCTGCACTATCTGTTTTTAAGTGGCGCCGAGATCGAGCGCGGCGACTTCAAGCGCATGACCGGCCTGGGTGAGCGTACGGCCGTCAATCTGCTGAGCGCGCTTGTCCAGCGGGGCTTGCTCAGCACCGACTCGCCACAAGGCAAGGTCAGGTTCGGGCTGCCGTTGCATGCGCTGCGCTTCTACTTTCCGTCACTGTGGCCTGAGGCTGAAGCCGACCTGCCCTTCTAGCAGCCTGTCGAACTGGCCAGCCGTCACAGCCCCACGCCGCCGTAGATATCGGCCCAGTGCAGTTGAAGGGCCAGACCCTCCAACTCCAGAGAAGTGTCGCGTTGCCAAGGCGCCAACTCAGTCCAGCTTGAATCCGCAGGTACGCGGCTGCAAGCCCAGGCCGCTTGCTCCATGCTGGACAGCAGCAAGATGTGCTGCAAACCTGGCAAGCGCCGATAGGCATCCAACTTGTCTGCCCGGTCGAAATGCTGGGTGGTTGGCGACAGCACCTCGATCACCAGCCGCGCCTCGGTCAACTCCACCGTCGTCAGTGGGTTGGTCGACTGTGCGCAATGAACCAACACGTCGGGGTAGAACACGGCGTTGGCCGCATCGATGCGCAAGCGCATTTCAGAACTGAGCACTTCACACGGCGAGCCGTTCAGGCGGGCATGCAGCGCAAAGGCAGCATTGCGGATGATGCGGGCATGCACTTGGCTGCCGCCGGCCATGCCGCGCACTGGCTCGCCCTGGATCGCGTAGATCACGCCGTCCAGGTACTCATGTTGGTACCGGCTGGCTGTTTCAAGCGCCAGGTAGTCTTCGAGTTCAATAAACGCCACGGCCTTGGACGGTGCACCCATGTTGGCTTTCGGGGTTTAGCTTCATCATCGCAGACTGCCAAGGTGCCGTCTTGCATGAACGGGCTTGGCGTGGCAAAGGCAAGGCACAGAGCAGCTGCCGTCCGAACTGGGCAGACCGCCGGCCCGGCAGCAAGGTGTAGCAACCATCACCCAGCAACAGTCTTGGCAATCAGCACATTGGCCGGGATGCCCAGGCGCTGGTGCAGCCTGCGGATCATGGCCAGCGTCAGCGGACGCTTGCGATTCAGCACTTCATACACGCGGTTGCTCTTGCCAATGATCGGCTCAAGATCTTTGACGGATAAACCGCTTTGATCCATGCGGAACTTGATGGCTTCCACCGGATCGGGCGCAGAGATGGGCATGTGCCTGGCCTCGTAGGCCTGCACCAGCGTGGCCAGGATGTCCAGACGATCACCCTCCGGTGTGCCCGGATCAGGGTCGGCATCCATCAAGGCCGAAATCTCCTTGAGGGCGGCCTTGCAGTCTGCATCGGTGCGGATAGGGCGAATGTCCATGGTGTACTCCGCGGCCGCTCAGGCCGACTCGATGGTTTCTGCGTCCACGCCGTCGTACGCCTGGTGGGTGCCGACGAACTTCACGTAGACGATCTGCAGCTTGTACGCAACGGCCACGATCAGCCGGTAGTCATTGCCTTTGATGTTGAAGACCACACGACGGTTCTTCAGCACACTGGCACTGCGGTACTGCGCCTTGATGTCAGCGGGCTGGGTCCAGGTCGCATGGGTGGCTTCCTCGTACCAAGCCTGCAGCGGCTGCTGGGCATCGGGATAGCGATCCCAGAAGGCCCGGAGGGCAGACACGGCAATCACTCGCATGGATCGAAGTGTAGTCCCAAAACGGGACTGAGGCCGGTGGTGTCCGGGCAACCGGGCCGCTCTTCGAACCCGCTGGGCAAGCTGTTAACAGAGGCGTCACAGCGCCGCAGGAAAATCGCCAGCATGGCGCAGCGCGTACCCTGCCCGCTGCTGCCCCTCAATTCTTCGGAGATTCAGTCTTGAACCCTGTCGCCGCCGTCATTGGCCTGGGCTATGTCGGCCTGCCGCTCGTGGTTGAATTTGCCAAGCATGGCCGCACCATCGGCTTCGACATCGACCAGCGCAAGGTCAACGCCTGCAAAGCCGGCACCGACCCGTCACGCGAACTGAGCGACCAGGACATGCAACTGGCCGTGCATGCCGAATACACCAACAGCCACGTGATTTCGGCGTCGGCCACGACGTGA
>JAYVDE010000137.1:0-2572 GCA_043749575.1 Burkholderiaceae bacterium
CCCAGCGGCATGGCCTTTGTCACCAGCGAGCGCTACCCGGGCTGGAAGGGCCAGCTGTTCATCGGCTCGCTGCGGGCCCAGGCGCTGATCCGCATCGAACTGGCGGGCGCTGTGGTGGTGAAGCAGGATCGGCTGCTGCAGAACCTGAACGAGCGCATCCGCGAGGTGCGCCAGGGGCCCGACGGCTACCTGTACTTGCTGACCGACAACGCCGATGGGCGGATCTTGAGGGTGCTGCCATGAACCACGACCACAACCATGACCACAACCACAGCCACGACCATGACCATGACCACGGCGATGATCCCCGCGGCGGATCGGCCGACAGCCCCGGCGACCAAGCGGCCCATGACCACAGCGAACTCGGTGAAATGGACTTGCGGGTGCGTGCGCTTGAAACCGTGCTGACCCAAAAGGGCTACATCGACCCGGCCGCGCTGGCTGTGTTGATCGACACCTACCAGACCCAGATCGGCCCGCGCAACGGCGCCCGTGTGGTGGCCAAGGCGTGGGCCGACCCGGCGTTTGCCGATTGGCTGCAGCGCGACGCCAGCGCGGCGATCGCCTCGCTGGGCTACACCGGCCGTCAGGGTGAACACATGGTGGCGGTGTTCAACACGTCCGAGCAGCACCATCTGGTGGTCTGCACACTGTGCAGCTGCTACCCCTGGCCGGTGCTGGGCCTGCCGCCCACCTGGTACAAAAGCGCGCCCTACCGCGCCCGGGCGGTGAAAGACCCGCTTGGCGTGCTGGCCGACTTCGGCGTGCAACTGCCTGAGGGCAGCGCGATCCGGGTCTGGGATTCGACCGCCGAGCTGCGTTACCTGGTGATCCCGCAGCGCCCGGCCGGCAGCGATGGCCTGAGCGAAGCCGCGCTGGCCGACTTGGTGACACGCGATTCGATGATCGGCACCGGCCTGGCCAAGGCGCCATCGGCGCATGCCCTTTCGGCGGGACGGGCCGCAGGCCTCGGGGTGCAAAAGTGACCTACCAGACCCATGCCGACCTGGGCGGCCAACCGGGGTTTGGCGCCGTGCAGCCCGAGGCGGAAGGCGCGTTGTGGCACGCGGCCTTCGAGCCGCGCGTGCTGGCCTTGACGCTGGCGATGGGCGCCACCGGCGCGTGGAACATCGACCAGAGCCGCGCCGCCCGCGAGAGCCAGCCCGATTACAGCCGCCTGAGCTACTACCGCCTCTGGCTGGCGGCGCTGCAGCAGCTGATGGCCGAGCGTGGCCAGGTGTTGCCCGATGAAGCGGTGGCCGGCCAGCAGCTGCACCCGCCGGTGCCGGTTCAGCGCGTGCTGGCCGCGGCCGACGTGGCCGCCGCGCTGGCCCGCGGCTCAGCCACCGCGCGGCCGGCCAGCAGCGCGGCGCGTTTCCAGCCGGGCGACCGGGTGCGCACCCAGGCGCAGAAGGCCGACCACCACACCCGGCTGCCGGCCTACGCACGTGGCAAGCGCGGCGTGGTCGAGCGAGTGCACGGCTGCCATGTGTTTGCCGACACCCACGCGCAGGGTCTGGGCGAGCAGCCGGAATGGCTTTACAGCGTGGTGTTCGACGGCGCCGAGTTGTGGGGCGCCGGTGCGCAACCCGGCCTGCTTGTGGCCATCGACGCCTGGGAGCCTTACCTGGAAAGCGAGCCCTCAGCCGAAGCCGATATTGCGACCCACACCGCTGCCAACACCGCTACCGGAGCCCGCCCATGATCGACCTCAACGCTTGCCCGGGCCTGCCGATGTCCCAGCGCAGCGCGGACACCAGCGGCGCGGGCCCGGTCTTCGCCGAGCCCTGGCAGGCCCAGGCCTTCGCGATGACGCTGCAACTGCACCAGCGCGGCCTGTTTACTTGGCCCGAATGGGCCGCAGCGCTGACGGCGCAGATTGGCCTGGCCCAGCAGGCCGGTGATGCCGATTTGGGGAACACCTACTACGACCATTGGCTGGCAGCGCTGGAAGCGCTGGTGGCCACCAAAGGGGCCGCGCCCGCGCATGAACTGGCCCGTTGTGCCCGCGCCTGGGACCACGCGGCCGACCGCACCCCGCACGGCCAGGCCATCGTGCTGCAGCCGGCCGACTTCCAGACCTGAGCAGCGCTGCGATGTGCCGACGGGCGCAGCGCAGAAGCCACTGGCGGCCAGCACGTCAGCCGCCGGCAGCTCAGACCGCTGGCTGGCTACCGCGACCGCGACCACGACGACGAATGCCCCGGCCCGCGACGGCCTCAATCGATACGGCCGGCCGGCGTGTGCAACTCGGCGGTGCCCGTCACCACCGTGTCGACCACCCACCGAAGCGCCTGCACCTGGTCGGCCAGCGCCATGGGTTTTGACAGCGGGTGGCATGCCGCCTGCTCGGGCAGCGGCGGCAGGTGGATGAAACCACCCACCACGCCGGGCCGCCCGGCCAGCGCGTGCATCAGCCCGTAAAACACCTGGTTGCAGACGAAACTGCCAGCCGAGTGCGACAGCTCGGCGGCCAGCCCGGCCTGCTGCAGCCGCGCGACGATGGCCTTGGCCGGCAGGCCGGTGAAGTAGGCGGCGGGTGCGCTGGCCAGCACGGGCTGGTCCACCGGCT
>JAYVDE010000138.1:0-2570 GCA_043749575.1 Burkholderiaceae bacterium
GATGGATTTTTTCGCCAGGCTAGGCGTAGACCCGCAGTCGCACTGCCAGTGCGGCAAGGGGATGCAACGACGCATGGCGGAAAAAGACGCGATTTCATGTGGTGTTTTTGGTGAAACGGACTACTAGAACCGCCGCGTGCCGGCCGCCGCCTCAAGCTGCGTCATGCGGCTGACCACCAGCACCGCCTGGGTGCGCGAATTGACGCCCAGCGTGCGCAGCACCGCGGCCACGTGGTCTTTGACCGTGTCGACCGAGACGTTCAGCTCGCGGGCGATCAGCTTGTTCGGCAGGCCCTTGAGCAGCAGCGCCAGCACGTCGGTCTGGCGCGGCGTGAGGCCCAGCGTGGCCATGCCCAGGCGCAGGCCCGCGCCGCCGAGCGCGGTCGGGCCACCGCTGCCCGGTTCATCGTCGACCATCGGCCGCATCACCGCCGGCGAGGTGTCGCCCGCATCGGCCGGCGCCGCGCGCGTTGCCGGTGGCGGCACCGGTACCGGCCGCACCGCCGGGAGGCGCCCGGCGGCGGCATCGGCCGCGGCGGCGGCCTCCGACAGCTTCATGCCGGGCAGCCGCATCAGCCCCAGCAGCGCCGGCGGAATGAACACACCACCGGCCAGCACCAGCGCCAGCGCCTCGAACAGCTCGCTGTTGGGCGAGCGCTTGGGCACGAAGCCCATCGCCCCCATGTCGACTGCGCGCACCATGTCCGACAGCCGTTCGGTGGCCGACACCACCACCACCGGCAAACCGGGATGGCGCTCGCGCAGGTCGGCCAGCACGTCGAAGCCGTCAACCGTCTCACCCAGCGACAGATCGAGCAGCACCAGCTCGACCCTGCTGTCCTGCGCCAGCAGCGCGAAAGCCGCCTCGGGCGTGTCGGCGGTGGCCACGTCGATCGCGTCGTCCAGCGTCTGGATGATGGCCTGCAGGGCCGACAGGATCAGCGGGTGGTCGTCGATCAGCAACACTTTCATGGCGGGGCTCTGCTCGTCACGGCCGCTGGCGGCGACATCAGGCGGTGAAGCGGCGCGACACCGTTTCGGCGACGCACACCGGTTTGTCGTGGCCTTCGCGCTCGATGACCACCTCGGTGGTCATTTGGACGCCACGCTCGATCACCAGCCAGGCCTTGAGCCGGATCACGCCGCGCAGCCGGCTGTCCACCGGCACCACGCCGGTGAAGCGCACCTTGTTCAGGCCGTAGTTGATGCTCATCGTCACGTCGTCAATGCACATCGCCGTGGCCGCCAGCTCGGGCAGCAGTGACAGCGTGAGGAAGCCATGCGCGATCGGCGTGCCGTACGGCCCGGCCTTGGCCCGCTCGACGTCGACATGAATCCACTGGTGGTCGCCGGTGGCCTCGGCGAAGCCGTCGATGCGCTGCTGGTCGACCAGCACCCAGGGGCTGGTGGCCAGGTGCTGGCCCACCAGGTCTTGCATCGACGCCAGGGTGGCAAAGTGCACCCGGGTGTCGGCGGCGGTGGTGTCGGCGGTGGTGTCGGCGGCGGTCTGGGCGAGGGTCTGGGCGGGGGTCGCGGGGGTGTTGTTCTGGGAGGTCATCGTTGCAGCCATTCAGTCAGGGGAAGCCATTGCGCCAGGTCACGCTCGACGCGGCCGGCGGCCACGTCCCACAGCGTCAGGCCGCGGGCGGCCAGGTGCACATAGTTCTGCGTGTCGCGCAGGTGGGTGATCGGCGCCTGCTTCAGCGTCGACAAAAACTCATGCAGGTGCCCGGTGGCATGGGTGTGCTCTTTGACGCGCAGCGCCACCAGGCCGACAACCACCTTGTCGGCGTACTTGTGCGCCCGCACCTGCTGCAAGAAGGCATAGGTGGCGGCCATGTCGAAGGGGCTGGGCTGCAGCGGCACCAGCAGCTTGTCGGCCAGCTTCATCACCGCGTCGAGCCGCTTGCCATGCAGGCCGGCGGGGGTGTCGAGCACCAGGTGGGTGCTGCCCTTGGGCGATCGCACCAGATCGCCGTCGACCCGCTCCCAGCCGTGAATCACGGGCAACTGCGGCGGGCGCAGCGCCAGCCACTGACGGCTGCTCTGCTGACGGTCCAGGTCGCCCAGCGTCACCGCTCGGCCTTGGCGAGCCAGCCAGCCGGCCACGTTGGTGGCCACGGTGCTCTTGCCAACCCCGCCCTTGGGGTTGGCGACCACGATGACTGGCATCCTGCGCTCCGACCTTGGAATTCAATCCTGCTATGTTACGAGAGCGCACCTGCCTGGACCCTAGGACCAAACCCCGCCCATGCCCCGCACCCTGGTGATCCCGGCCCATCCGCAGCCCGAGCACTCCCGCGCCAACCGGGCTCTGGCCGATGCCGCCCCTGCCGCCGGCATCGAATTGCGTGTTCTCTACGCCCGCTACCCCGATTACCTGATTGACGTGGCCGCCGAGCAAGCTGTGCAAAGTGCCGGCCGATGCCCGGCCCGACAACTGAACCCGCCCCACCACCCGGCGATAAGGCAATGCTGAACAAGTCCTCGCGAGTGTGGGCGCCCTGGATTGGGATGGGCTGCAAGGCGCAAACCACAGCCATAGCCCAGCTATGGCGAGGATTTGCAAC
>JAYVDE010000139.1:0-2568 GCA_043749575.1 Burkholderiaceae bacterium
CATGCGCAGCTGGCGCGCGAGCATGTCGTTGATGGTGTAGTTGCGCACATGGCCCATGTGCAGCTTGCCGCTGGGGTAGGGCAGCATCGAGCAGGCGTAGAACTTCGGCTTGGGCTGGCCGAGGCTGTCGCGGGCGTCTTCGCTCACGCGATAAGCGTCGTGGCCGTTCCACAGCGGCTGCGCCCAATGGGCATGGGCAGCGGTTTCGACCTCGGCGGGGGCATATTTCTCGTTCATGCCACCGATTGTAGAAGCGGGGTCGGCGCGGCCGGGGCTGGCTTGGCGCCCGGCCGGTGGCGGCCACTTCACCGCCGCTGCGGCGGTGAAGCCGCTGCGCGGCAGCCGGCCGTCCTGCCCGGGCGGCAGCGCCAGCACGGTGATAGCTCAGGTCGGTGTCGAGCACGCTGGCCGTCGAGCGCACGCCGGCCAGCGGCAGCGCCGGGTTGGACGGCGGCGCCACCAGTTGCACCCGGATGCGGAAATCTGCCGGGCAAGACGACGCTGACGCGGACTCCACCGCGCCGCAGGCGTCGGCGCCACTCACCTCCAGCCGCGATCGGCCGGTCTTGCCACAAGGGTTCGATGGGGTCCGAACCCAAGCGCCGCACAAGCGTCGCACCAGCGCCGCACAAGCGTCGCACCAGCGCCGCACAAGCGCCGCTGGTGTCGATCAGCGCCGAGTTGGCGGCTGTCAGCCGGGTGCCCTGCACCCTGAACACGGTTTGCGCCACGGTCTGGCCATAGGTCAGCCGCCGCCGGCATCAGTGTCGGCATCGGCGTCGGCCCTGTCGGAAGACTGTGAGAATCGGCGCGGCCAGCGCCGCGCGCGATGCAAAACCGATGCCGCCGCCGCGGCGATGAAGTCGACAGCCATGAAAACATCCGAAGCTTCGCGCGGCGTTCTGCCCATGCTCAGGTGGGCACTGCCGGGAGTCTGTGCCACCCTGCTGACTGGGTGCAGCGCGCTTCACAGCGCCCGAATGTGGTTTCCAACGACGTTCGGCATGGACGAAGTCCACCCGCGCTTGTATGTCGAGCCGGCGATGACCGCCGAGCAGCGGCAAGAGGTGCAAGGACAGATCGACAGCGGTCGCGCCCAGGCCGAACGCTTCTACGGTGGCATCACTGCATCGCCCTATTTCGTCGCTTGCGTCACGAGCGCATGCGACCTGCGTTTCGGCTCCTACGGCCAGCGGGCCGCCGCTTACGGTGACTTGGCGATCCGCCTCTGGACCAAAGGCTTGTCGGCGCCCGTTGTCGCCCATGAGTGGTCTCACGCCGAGCTGTACCACCGCGCCGGAGGCTGGTGGTATGCCCGCAAGATTCCGAGGTGGTTCGATGAAGGGGTCGCTGTCGCGGTCGCTAATGAGCCCCGCCACTCGGTGGAGAACTGGCGCGAAATTCAACGCCAAGGCGTGCCGATTCCGAAACTTGACGAACTTGTCTCGTTCAGTGACTGGGGTGTCGCCGTCGACAAGTACGGCGAGACCGCAGGTGATGTGCCGAGCAACTTGCATGTGGTCTACACCACCGCGGGCCACGAACTGAGGGGGTTCTTGTCGTGCGCAGGTCCGAGTGGCGTCGCGGCCGTGCTGGGCAGGGTGAATGCGGGCTCGGCTTTCGATGCGGCATACGCCAGCGTCGGCGGGAAGTGCGGCCGTTGACCGCCCGGCGGGTGCCGGCTACTTCGCCGCCGCCTCGGTGACGAAGCCGATGCGCGACAGCCCGCCGTCCTGCACCAGCCCGATCAGCTCGGCGATGCGGCCATAAGGCACGGATTGGTCGGCGCGCAGCTGCACCTCGGTGGCCGGGTTGCGTTGCGCGGCGTCGCGGATGCGGGCCTTCAACTGGTCACCGGTCACCGCCTCGTCGCCCCAGAACAGCGCGCCCTGCGGGCTGATCGCCACGGTCACGAAGGTGGGGGCGTCGGTCGGCTTGGCGCCGGCGGTCTTGGGCAGATCGAGCCGCAGGCTGCTGCTCATCAGCGGCGCGGTGATGATGAAGATCACCAGCAGTACCAGCATCACGTCGATCAGCGGCGTCATGTTGATGTCGCTCATCGGCGGCGGCTTGTTGCCGCGCTCGAGCCGACCGAAGGCCATGGTTCAGGACTCCGTGGCAGCCAAAGCCGCCGCCGCGGTGGTCGATTCATGCGCGCTGTCGAGCGCCATCTCGCGCAAGTCGTGCGCAAAACCCTCCAACCCGGTCTCGCAGGCCGCTACCCACTTGCCGAACTGGTTGTAGGCCAGCACCGCGGGAATGGCCACTGCCAGGCCGGCGGCGGTCATGATCAGCGCCTCGCCGACTGGGCCGGCCACCTTGTCGATGGTCAGCGCGCCGGCCGCGGCGATGCTGATCAGCGCGTGGTAGATGCCCCAGACCGTGCCGAACAAGCCGATGAAGGGTGCGGTGCTGCCGATCGACGCCAGCAACACCTGGCCGAACTGCAGGTGCGCCAGGCTGCGGTGCAGTGCATCGCGCAGCCGACGGGTGAGCTGCGAGCCCCGCGTGGCGCGGGTGGCCAGCGTGCCGCTGGCTTCGACCAGCGTGCCGGCCTGCAGCAGCGGC
>JAYVDE010000140.1:0-7195 GCA_043749575.1 Burkholderiaceae bacterium
TGGCCCATGAGGCCAAAAAGCGCGGCATGCACGGCGTGGTGTGTGGCCACATCCACCATGCCGAGATGCGCGAGATCGACGGCGTGCTGTATTGCAACGACGGTGACTGGGTCGAGAGCCTGACCGCGCTGGTCGAGCACCACGACGGCCGGCTCGAAATCGCCGACTGGTCGGCGCAGCGCGATCGCGCCGCTGCGCCGCTGGCCGCCGCTGCCGGCCACGCCGCCACGGCGCCGGACGAGTTGCCCGGCCTGCCCTTGCCGGCCTGGTTCGAGCCGACCCGGCGCTGATCAGGCGCTGGGGTTTTTCGCCTGTCCGGCCAGGCGTTCTACCGGCCGGTCCGCCGGCCGTTCCGCCATCCGTTCCGCCGTCCACGCGGCGACCCGCGCCGCCAGCCACGGCCCATCGTCCAGCGCCAGGTCGTGGCCGGCAGTGGGGTGGCTGGCCAGCTCGGCTTGCCAGGCCTGGGCGATGCGCTGCGAGCAGGCCGGGTCGACCAGGCCGTCAGACGCGCTGCACACCACCAGCACCGGCATCGCCGGCGGCGGCCCGACCCAGCGGTACCGGGCCGCCGCCAGCAACTGGCGCAGCGCGTTGGCGGCGCGCACCGGCCGGGCCTGGTGGATCGCCAGCCAGTCGCTCAACACCGGGTGGTGCCGCTCGGGCTGGCGGCTGGTCAGCTGCAGCACCGCGCGCTTGATCGCCGGCCGGTCCTGGCTGGCCAGCAGGCGCAGCAAGCGGGGCCACAGTGCCGCGCGCAAACGCCGCTGCAGCGGGCTGTAGGGCCGCAGGCTGGTGTTGACCAGCACCAAACTGGCGACCTCTTGCGGGCAGGCGCGGCTCCAGGCGGCGGCGACCATGCCGCCCAGCGACAGCCCCAGCAAGTGGTAGGGCGGCACTGCGCCCTGCGCCGCCAGTTGCCGCTGGCAGGCGTCGACCATCGCCGCCACCTGCCACGGGCAGGGCTGGTTGTGCAGCACCCCGGCGCCGGGCAGCGTGCCGGGCCGCGTGTCGGGCAATGTGTCGGCCAGCGCAGCCGCCAGCTCGGCCGGGAAGCGGCCCCAGTGGCCTTGCTCGCGGGTCAGGCCGCGCAGCAGTACCCAGGTGCTCATCGCGGCACCCGGTACCAGCGCGCCAGCGCCGCTTCGCGCAGGGCAGCGCGCTGGTCGGCGGCGGGCAACCAGTGGCGGTGGCTGACGGCGGCGCGCAGCACAAAATCAAACAGCGCCAGGTGGCGGCGCAGCACCCGCTGCTGGCGGTGCTGGATAAGCGGGTTGTAGATGCCGTGGCGCGAGAACAGCTGGTGCGGGTTTTTCTTGACCCACAGCCACGAACCCATCTCCAGCGTGAGCGGCAGGAAGACCCGGTCCGAAGCAGCGACAGCCGCTAGGTGCAGGTGGTCCCAGAGGTCACCGTGCGTCAAATACTGGCGGCTCTGCGGCTCGACGACATAGCGGTGGTGCAGCAGGCTGGCATCGAGCAGCCGGTCCAAGGCCAGCAGCTCGGGCAAGTGCGCCATCGGCCGCGCGGTGTGGGCATAGGGAAACCACAGCCGGTCAGCCAGGCCGAAGCCGGAGTGGCAGTCCAGGCTGATCGCCAGCCGGTGCGGCAACAGCTCGCGGATGACCACGTCGCACAGCGCCTGGGCCTCGGGCTGCATCGCCGCGCCAGCCGGGCCGCGGTACCAGGGCAGACCCGGGCTCAGGCGTTGGCCACCGACCATCGCCACGGCGCCGGCCGCACAGTCGACCGGGGCATTGCGCATCAGGTCGACCCCCTGCGGATTGGCCCGGGTGCCGCGCGCCATGCCGCCCGGGTTGACCACCGGCATGAACACCAAGTGCAACTGGCCCAGCAGGTGGTGGAGCGTGGCGTCCCACTGCAGGCGGCTGACGATGCTGCGCAGCCCCGCCAGCACCACCTGCGCGCCGATGTGCTCGAGCCCGTGCACACCGCCAAAAAAGCCAACCGCCGCGTGTTCTGGCGCACGGCTGCCCAAGCTCAGCACCTGCACCGGATAACGCTCACCACCGCTGTCGACGACCCAGACGGTGTCGCATTGCAGCGCCGCGCCGGCCTGCTCGGCCAGACGGGCGATTTCGTCGATCTCATAGAGCATGGGGTCGCGAGCGCCGCAGGGCTGTCAACTGGCGGTGGCAGGGGCGATTTTGGCGGCGGTCGTGGTGGCGGTCGCGGTGGCACCACCGGCCGCCATCAAACCGTCATGTGCGTGCCGCAGCATCGGCCAATGCCCAGCTTCGACAAACCCCGGTTGCCCCGCCCTGCCCTGCCCGCACCGCGGGTCTGGCCCGGCCTGGTCGCCGCCTGCCTGATGGGCCTGCTCGAATGGGCGGCGCTGTGCCGCTCGCGCGGCGTCGATGCCTGGCATGCGTCGCTTCATTCGCCTCAGGCGCGGATGAAGCGGCGGCGGTAGGCCGCCGGCAAGTTGGCCAGGTTCATCATCATCGGCAGGTCGGCGGTCTGAAACTCGGGGTCCCAGGCCGGCGGCCCCAACACTTGGCCGCCGCACTTCAGATAACCCTTGATCAGCGCAGGCGGCTCGACCGCCAGATCGCCTTGCAAGTCGTCCACCGGCAGCGGCAGCCGCGGCACTGCCGCCAACGCGGCGGGGGCGAGGTGGGTCTGGCGCAGTTGGTGCCACAAGCTGGCAGCGCTGTGACCGCCGTCGTGCATCGTCACGCTGGCGCAACCGACGGTGATGTCCAGCCCGTTGCGGCCCATAAAATCAGCCAGCGCGGCCCACAACATCAGGATCACACCGCCGTTGCGAAACGCCGGGTCGGTGCACGACCGGCCCAGCTCGGCGATGCGCGGTCGCAGCGGGTCGAGCCGCGACAGGTCGAACTCCTGGTCGCTGTAGAGGCCGCCGGCGCGCCGGGCGGCCATCGGCGTCAACACCCGGTAGGTGCCGACCACCTGTGCCGGGCTGTGCTGGCTGGCCACGGTGCGCACCAGCAGGTGTTCGCAGTGGGCGTCGAAGGCATCGGCATCCTGCCCCGGCGGCGTGCCGGCCAGCGGCGACAGCCGTGCCCCCATCTCACCGGCAAACACCCGCCAGCGCAGGCCCTGGGCGTCGCGCACCTCGTCGTCGTGCACCGCCCAGCCGACGCTCAGTTGGGGGGCTGGTGCGGCCGGGTGCGCCGCTTCGCCACGCTGCGGCAGGGCCGGGGGCATGCCGGCAACATCGCCGACCTGGAAGCCGCGGGCGGTGAACGGGCGTTGGGTCGTTTGCATGGCCCGATGGTCAACCTGCAAGATGACGCTGCCGTGAAGCGACCGTGTCATTCCCGTGATGGCGCCGGTGGGGCCACGACAGGCGGAAAAAGCGGCGGGCGGTCTGGCGGGCGAAGCGGCGGGCGCACTGGCGGGATTACGAGCGAGATGACGGGCGAGCGCGGCAAGGCCGGGCGCACCACCACCACCGCCCTGCCCCGCCCTGCCCTTTCTCGCCCTGCCCTGCCCCGCCTGAGCTTGAACCTCAACGCGGGTAGACGTTGCCCGGCACCGTATGCGGCACCACGCTGAACACCTTGGGGCCACGCGCATCGACAAACACCTCGACCCAATGCACGCTGGGCGAACCGAAGTTCTCCAGCCGGATGAAGTTCTCCAGCGCGGCCGAGCCCGAGGGCAATTTGGCCAGCACCATCGGCTTGTCGAGGCGGAAGTAATGGGTGTCACCGTGGGGCAGCAGCACCGGCTTGGCGAAGGCCTTGCTACGCTCGGCCAGCTTGGCCAGAAAGCTGTTGAAGCCCTGGCGCTCGGGGTGGCTGCTGGCCAGTTCGAAGAACGGGTTGACCTGCATCTTCAGCACCACGCCGGCGCTGTCGCGGGCAATCGCCTGGTCGAAGGTGGCGTCGACCCAGGCCAGTGCGGCGGCCTCACGAAGCTGAAATTCGGCGATCCGGTCGGCCCGCGGCGTGGCAACGCTGTCGGCCGCGTCGATGCCGCTCCACGGCACCAGCTTGTTGTTGCTGCCGACCACGTGCACGGTGGCCATGGTGACGCCGGCAAACGACCACATCGTGTTCTCGACCAAGGCCTGGTGGCCCGCCATCGTGGCCTGGCTGCGCAGCGCCAGCGGCTTTTTGCCGGTGCTCATGCCGGCCACCGGGTAGAAGATCTGGCGGAACCGGGCCAGCCGCTCGGTCGGCAGGTAGCTGCCGTTGTTGGCGCGGTGGCAGTCGGTCCAGTCGTTGTCGCCGGGGGTCAGGATGAAGGCGTCATCGAGCTTTTGAAACTGGTTGAAGCGCTTGGAGAACAGCGCATCGTCGCAGCGCTCGGTGCCGGCCTTGGTGTCGCCGGAATGCAGCACCAGGCGCACGTTGCGCGAAGCGTTGATGTCGTCGACGACCCGGTCGAACAGCACTTCTTCGTTGGCACCGTAAGGCGTGTCGCCAAGCAGGGCAAATGAGACGCCCGATCGCAGGTAGGGGGCGGCGACCGGCACCGCGGTGGTGGCGGCCAGTGCCGCGGTGGCCGCGGCCAACAGGCTGGTGGCGATTGCGGCGGTGAGTACAGCGGTCCGTGCACCAGTCCGTGGGCCGGTCATTGCGCGGCAAAACATCGAAGGGCTTTTCATCAGTTTCTCCAGACAAGGGACTAAAAGCGTCAAGCCGCGCGACGGCCGCGGCGGTGCAGCAGGCCGATGGCGGCCAGACCGGCCAGCAACAACGCGCCGGTCTCGGGTTCGGGCACCGCGCTCACGCTGATGCTGCCGTTGAGCAAGGCCGCCATGTCCAGCGTGGCGCCCGGGCCGGCGCCGAGGTCGAAGCCATCGGCCAGCAAGCTGCTGTGGTGGCTGAGGCTGAACGACAGCCGCTGACCGACCTGGCTGTCGACGCTGAGCGAGAAGTCGGCGCTGTGCCCGGCGGGCAGGCCCTGCCAACTGCCCAGAATGTTGCTGCCGGCATCGCGCACCACCAGGTCGACGGTCGGCAGTGCCTGCACGCCGGGGCCGCTGCTGGCAAACAGCGAGTCGGCCGTGCCGATGACGGTCAAGCGCACCGCGGATCCCACGGCCTCGCCGGTGGCGACGATGGCCAGGTCGGCCTCCAGCAGCAGCACGGTGGTGTTCCCGCTGCCGTCGATGCGGCCAGCGGCGGCGGTGCCCAACACGCTGGCCGAGCCGGCCTGGAAGGCCGCCGAGGCCGGGCTCAGCGTGGTGTCGAGCGAAGCACTGGCGCTCCACAGGTGCGACAAGCTGCCGGTGGGCGTCAAGGCCCGGTTGAGCTCCTGGCCGCCCGTGCCGAGCAGATAGCCGGCGGCGGCCTGGGCCGTGGTGGCGCACAGCGTGGCGGACAGCGTGGCCAGCAGCGTCGTCAGCAAGGTCTTGGTCATGGTCATGTTCATGCTCGCTTGCTCGATTCAAAAGGGGGTGGTCAGTTCTTGACGATGCGGTTCTGCGGGCCCGGGCCACGCCGCCGGGGTGGGCCAGCAGGTAGGCTTCGAAAGCGTCGATGTCGACCGCGCCGCCCAGCCGCTGCTTGCCCTGCACCAGCACCAGAACCGCATCACCGCCGTCGGCCAGGAAGCTGTTGACGGTGACGCGGTAGGCCGCGGCCGGGTTCGCCGCGACGCCGTTGATCGCCATCGCAGTGACCCGGCTGTTGCAGGCGTTGGCCGCCGTGTAGCGGTACTGGAAGCCGGCCTAGACCTGCAGCATGCGGTCAAAGCCGCCTTGGCCGTTGCAGCCGCTGAACTGGCTTTCCAGCAGCGTCTTGAGCTGCGCGCCGGTCAACGTCAGCGTCACCAGCGAGTTGCCGAAGGGCTGGACCGTGAAGGCGTCGCCATAGGTGACCTGGCCGCCCGCATTGAACGGCAGGTCGGCACGGATGCCGCCCGGGTTCATGAAGGCCAGCACCGCCTGGCCGGTGCCGGCACCCTGGGTGGCGGCCAGTTGCGCGTCGGCGATCACGTCGCCCAGCGCCGATTCGCCGGCCGCATTGTTGCTGCGGCTGATGGCCTGGCTGATGGTGCCGATGACCCGCGCTTTCGGGCCGGCCGACAGGCTGTTGTAGTGCGCCACCAGGTCGGTCAGGGCCGGGTCTTCGGCCGTGCCGGTGCCGGTGCCGGTGCCGGTGCCGGTGCTCAGAATGGTGACGGCCACCGCGCTTATGTCCTTGGTGCGGGTGTCGATGGTGAGGTCGATGTCGCCCAGCTTGCGGCAGTACTGGCCGGCCGAGGTCACCCGCACCAGCTTGCCGTCGCGCTTGCGCAGCAGGCAGTTGTAGGCCTGGTGGGTGTGGCCGGTGACGACCAGGTCGACCTCGGCGTCGAGCCGCGCGACGATGTCGACGATCGGGCCCGACAGGTCGGCGCAACTGGCCAGGTTGCCGCTGGCAAAACCGCCTTCATGGATCAGCACCACCACGCTCCTGATGCCCTGCGCACGCAGCGCGCCGGCAAACTGGCCGTTGACCTTGTCCTGCGGCAGGCCCAGGCCGGAATAGGCGTCGGTCGGGTGCTTGCCGCCGCGCTGCATGCGCAGCAGTTCGGCCTTGCCCTCGTCGAATTCGTGGTTGCCGACCGCGTTGTAGTCGATGCCGATGCGGTTCATCGCCTCGATCGTCGGCTCGTCCTTGAACAAGGCTGAGCTCAGCGGGCTGGCGCCGATCATGTCGCCAGCGGAGATCACCGCGTGCATCGGCTTGGCCGCCTTCAGCGCCTTGATGCGAGTGGCCAAGCGCGCCACGCCGGGGTTGCTGCTGGAGCCCTCACCGGCCAAGATGTAGCCCTGGAAGTCGTTGAAGGTGATCAGCTTGACGGTCAGCGTGCTGCCGATGGCCGATTGGCGCGCGGCGATCAGCAGGCGGGCACGCTCAGTGGCACTGAGCTGGCCGCTGCGCTGCAGCGCCATCGTCACGCTGCTGACATGCGACAGGAAGGCGGCCTCATTGCCCCAGGGCGATTCATCGGCGACGCGCCCGTCGATCGACACACCATCGGCGCCGCAGCGCTTGGGCACCGTGGTGACCAGGCTGCCCAAACTGACGTAGCCGGCCACGCTGCCGGGTGTGCAGGTCTGGGTCTGGGTCTGGGTCTGGGTCTGGGTCTGGGGCTGCCGCCTCGTGGCGCCTAAGGCCATGCTGAACAAGTCCTCGCGAGTGTGGGCGCCCTGGTTTGGGATGGGCTGCAAGGCGCAAACCACAGCCATAGCCCAGCTATGGCGAGG
>JAYVDE010000141.1:0-2559 GCA_043749575.1 Burkholderiaceae bacterium
GAGAGACGGGCAGCGGTGCGCGGCTCGGCCGCTGGCAACAGCGGCGCCTTGCCCCAGTCGATCAGCGGCGGCGCTGACCCGACCGGCGCAATGGCGAGACTCGCCGGCCTGGCGGCGTCGCCGTACATCGACACCACGCTGGCGGTCGTGGCTGCGAACCAGCGATCCGGCGTCACGCGCTGGCCCGGCAGCAGGCCCTCGGCCATCACACCGGCCTCGCTGTGCGCGTAGCCGATCGCGTGGCCCAGCTCGTGCGCCAGCACCGAGAGCATATCCACGCGCTTCGCCACCTCGCCGCTGCCTGCCGTCAGCTTGCTGCCCGTTCCCACGTACTCGTTGTCGCTGCGCGGCGTCGGATCGACGAACCAGCCGTGACCGGCGGCGTCGATGTCGAGCGTGATGACGCCGTCGTGGTACTCGCCGATCTCGCCACCCGCGAGGTCGTCGAAGACGACCTGGACGCCGCGCAGGCGCGCGACCAGCGCGGCGTCCTCGACCAGTGACCAGCGCCGGATCGCTTCTGCGAGCAGCGGCTGGACCTGCGCCGCGCTCGGCGCCGCCGCGGTCGTGGCCGAAACCTCGGCGGCACCCGTCAGGTTCAAGGTGGCCGGCACAGTGGCGTCGTTGGTGCGGATCGTCGCGGTGTCGAGCGACACCGTGCCGCCCTTCGCGAAGATGCCAAAGCGACCGTCGATCGTGACAGCGTTGAACGCGAACGACGCCATCACCTGGCCGTCGAGCGTGACGCTGACGGTGGAGCCGCGCAGCGTCACACCGAGCGTGTAGTCGGTGGTGGCGTTCAGTGTCGACTTGGCAGCCGCTGCATCGATGACCCAGTTGTTGCCCTGGCGGTGGCCGATCAGAACCTGTTTCGTCAGTACGTCGATCGCGACGAACTTGAAGTCGGTCGCACTGTACTGATCGAACACGAAGCCGGCGCGCGCCGTTGTGCGCAGCGTGGCATTGAGGTCGAGGATCGACAGCGCGGACAGGTTGGTCACGCCACTGAGATTGGCCAGACTGATCGCGGCTTCGGTGCCGGACGGCGTCCCGGCATAGCGGCCCGCGGCCAGCCCGAACGTGCCACCGCTGACATTGCTCATGCCGGCGAACAGCGTGTTGCCCGGGCCGGTGAATGCATCGGTCTTGGTCACGGTGGTGGCCGGCGGCACGATCTGCACCGCCAGGTCGTCCATCGTGCCCTGCGAGTTGTTCGAGCCGAAGCCGACCAGGCCCCAGTTCAGGCCGTAGCTGTAGTCGTCGACGAGGGTAGGCGCATAGGTGAAGCCGAACGCGTTGCCGCCGTTCACATACAGCGTCGCGGTCAGACCGTTCACGGTGAGCAGCAGGTTGTAGTAGGTGTCGGACTTCAGGCTGCCGGGGAACGCGGACTGGCTGTCGACGAACCAGCCGCTGGCGTTGCGGTGGCCCATCACGAGCTTGTTCGACGACACGTCGATGCCGGCGAACTTGAAGTCCGTCTTGTCGTGATAGTCGAAGACCACGAACGAATTGGAGTTCCAGCCCGAGGTGGGCTTGGCGCCTTTCACGCTCGCCTGAACCTCGTAGTACACGGGCAGCGCGTCACCGACCTGGAACACCGCCACCGCGTCGCCGTGCAGCGAGGTCGCCGCGACCTGCAGCGTGCCGCCGGAAACGGCCCAGGTGCCACTGTCAGGGGCGAGCGCCTGGAAACTGCCGTCGTTGAAGTTCGCGGTGCGCAGCACGTCGCGCTTGCCGCCCGGGATATTTCCGGCCTGCGGGTCGGCCGGTGCGCCGGTCTGCGACTGCCAGGCATTGTCTTTCTGCCGCACCACGCCGAGTTCGCCCTCGGGTTCGCCGTTGCGGATCGCTTCCTTGCCGGTGTCGGCCGCGCGCGTCGGGTCGGCGCCGTCGCTGGCGCTAAGCGCGTACAGGAACTCGGCCAGTTGCGGCTGCAGCGTGCGGCTGACCGTGGCCATGCCAAACGGCGCGAACGGCACCAGGTAGGAGTTGAACTCGCCGACCCAGTCGATCAGGCGGTCGCCGCCGGTGTTGGCGATCAGCACGTCGCGGCCGGCGCCGCCGTAGGCGCGGTCTTCGAAGGTCGGCTGGGTGTCGGGTTGGTCGTTCAGCGCCCCATGCGTCGTGTGGTCGTCGTCAACATTCAGCAGGTCGTTGCCGAAGCCACCGTACAGGTCGTCGCGGCCGGTGCCGCCGACCAGCCAGTCGTTGCCGGTGTCGCCGAAGATGCGGTCGCCGCCGTCATTGCGCGCCGCCGGGTAGCTCGTCGCCTGCTGGCCGGTGGCACCCGGGATGATGCCGGCCGGCACGAACACGCCTTCGTCCTTGTTGAAGTTGAGGAAGAACTCGACACCGCCACCCGTCTTGTCGAGCGTGCCGGTTGGCGTGAGCATCACCTTGCGCAGCGGGTCGTACTCGTCGTACAGGAAGAACTCGCCGGCGCGGCGCGTGCGGTCGAAGTGCCAGCCGTTGACGTCGATCGGATTGAAGCGCAGCGCGTCGCTCGGGTTGTAGGGCCGGTTGTAGTCGCTGCGTGCCACACCATTCGGCACCCCG
>JAYVDE010000142.1:0-2558 GCA_043749575.1 Burkholderiaceae bacterium
CCGGTCGCTGGCCGACACGCTGGACCTGAGCACAGCCGCCATGGCCAAGTGGTGGGTCAGCGAGATGATGGGCCAGGTGGTGGACGAGTGTGTGCAACTGCACGGCGGCTACGGCTACATGAACGAGTACCCGATCGCCCGGCTGTA
This sequence comes from Burkholderiaceae bacterium, assembly GCA_043749575.1. Taxonomy (GTDB): domain Bacteria; phylum Pseudomonadota; class Gammaproteobacteria; order Burkholderiales; family Burkholderiaceae_C; genus Pseudaquabacterium. The sequence goes on from JAYVDE010000142.1 coordinate 148, forward strand.
TGCCGACGCCCGGGTGGGCCGCATCTACGGCGGCAGCAACGAGGTGATGAAAGAGCTGATCGCCCGCACCATGGACGGCGGCAAGCGCTGACGCCCCGGCCCACTCAGTCTTGACAACCACACCGCCGTTGGCGTTTCAGAGCCCGGCGGCGGCACCGACCACCGTTCACTTCCCTCCCCAAAAAATCGCAAAGGCTTGAAAAATGGCACAAGGCAACATGCTCGAAGGCAAGGTCGTACTGGTCACCGGCGCCGGGGGCGGCATCGGCCGTGACATCGCGCTGCAATGCGCGGCGCAAGGCGCCCGGGTGGTGGTCAATGACCTGGGCGCGTCGGTGTCGGGTGAGGGCGGGGACGCCGGCCCGGCACAGCGTGTGGTCGAGGAGATCCGCAGCGCCGGCGGCGAGGCCACCGCCAACACCGACAGCGTGTCCGAGGTGGCCAGCGCCAACCGCATCGTGCAGACGGCGATGGATGTGTTTGGCCGGATCGATGTGGTGGTCAACAACGCCGGCATCCTGCGCGACCGGTTTTTTCACAAGATGAGCGTGGACGAGTTCGACACCGTCATCAAGGTGCACTTGTACGGCGGTTTTTACGTCAGCCGGGCCGCAGCCTCCCACTTCAAGGAGCAGGGCAGCGGCGCCTACGTGCACATGACCAGCACGTCAGGGCTGATCGGCAACTTCGGCCAGGCCAACTACGCGGCCGCCAAGCTGGGCATCGCGGCCTTGTCCAAGTCCATCGCGCTCGACATGCTCAAGTTCAACGTGCGCAGCAACTGCATCGCGCCGTTCGCCTGGAGCCGGATGATCGGCAGCATCCCCACCGAAACGCCTGAAGAAAAAGCCCGGGTCGCGCGCATCCAGCAGATGACGCCGGCCAAGATCGCGCCGATTGCGGTCTACCTGGCCAGCGATGCGGCCAAAGAAGTCAGCGGCCAGATCTTCGCGGTGCGCAACAACGAGATCTTCCTGATGAGCCAGCCGCGGCCCGAGCGCAGCGTGCACCGCAGCGAAGGCTGGACGGCCGAAACCGTCGCCAGCCACGCGATGCCGGCGCTGAAGTCAGGCTTCTACCCGCTGGATCGGTCGGGCGACGTGTTCACCTGGGACCCGATCTGATGGGGAGCCGGCTTTGTGAAGCGGCTGCCGGCGACTGCCCGCTGCGCTAGCGCGGTCGGGCGGGGACGCCCGAAAGTCGCCTGAAGGTCGCCTGAAAGCGCCCCGAACGTTCCCCAAACGCCGCTGTCAGGCCGCGGCGCGACAAGACCAGCCCCATGAGCGCCAACGCGACCAGCGCACAGGAGGCTGGCTCGGGCACGGGCGTGCCAGCTGCCGACCAAGACGGCCCCGAGCAAGCTCGCCGGCTTGCCGAGCCGACGGCAACACCGTCACACTCCGCCCGTTTGCTGCCGACAAAAAGGATAATCGTGGTTTTGCCGAACCGTCCAGCCCCATGTCTACCGCCCTCGCGCCCTCCGCTAGACCCGTCGCCAAGCCGCTGACGAGCTACCGCCCGTTCTGGGCCAAGCGCTTCGGGCCGGCACCCTTCCTGCCGATGAGCCGCGACGAGATGACCCAGCTGGGCTGGGACAGCTGCGACGTCATCATCGTCACCGGCGACGCCTACGTCGACCACCCCAGCTTCGGCATGGCGGTGATCGGCCGCACGCTGGAGGCGCAGGGTTTTCGCGTCGGCATCATCGCCCAGCCCGACTGGCAGAGCGTGGACGCCTTCCGCGCGCTCGGCAAGCCGAACCTGTATTTCGGCGTCGCCGCCGGCAACATGGATTCGATGATCAACCGCTACACGGCGGATCGAAAACTGCGCAGCGATGACGCCTACACCCCCGGCGGCGAAGGCGGCAGCCGGCCCGACCGCGCCACCCTGGTCTACACCCAGCGCTGCAAGGAGGCCTTTGCCGAGGTGCCGGTGGTCATCGGCGGCATCGAGGCCAGCCTGCGCCGCATTGCGCACTACGACTACTGGTCGGACAAGGTGCGCCGCTCGATCGTGGTCGATGCCAAGTGCGATTTGCTCTTGTACGGCAACGCCGAACGCGCCCTGGTCGAAATTGCGCACCGGCTTAGCAGCCGCGAGCCGGTGGAAAAAATAACCGACGTGCGCGGCACCGCCTTTGTGCGCCGATCTGACGATGAAACCGGCAAGGGCTGGTTCGAGATCAACTCCACCAGTGTGGACGAGCCGGGCCGGGTGGAAGACCATGTCAACCCGTATCTGACCACCTCCGAGCAGGCAGCGGGGCAGGGCAGCAGCTGCGCCAAGGATGACGGCGCGGCGCGGGTCAGCACTGAGAGTAGCCGGCCGCTGACCTTCATGCCCAACCCCGCCCTCTACGGCAAGGGCAGCGTCAAGGTGGCGCCGCGCGAGCGCTCGGTGATTCGTCT
>JAYVDE010000143.1:0-2549 GCA_043749575.1 Burkholderiaceae bacterium
CCGGGTCGTAGCGCATCTTTTTCTGGATGTGCGGCACGATGGTGATGGTCGGGCTGGCGGCAAAAAACAGCGTGCTGCCGTCGGCGGCTGCACCCACCGCCAGTTCGCCGGCCAGCGCGCCGCTGGCGCCGGGCTTGTTCTCGACGATCACGTTGCTGCCCAGCTCTTGCGCCAGCGCCGGCGCAAAGATGCGCGCCATCGCATCAACCGGCCCGCCGGCGGCATAGCCCACCAGCAGGCGTACCGGTACACCCGCAGGCTGGGCCAGCGCGGGCAAGGGCAGCAGGGGGGCCAGCGCAACAGCGGCAGCCGTCAGCAACAGCCGGCGGCGGCAAGGGCGGAGACAGGTCATGGGCGTATCCAGGCAGAAGAAAAGCGGGCGACAGCTTGGCGCGATCTGCCGCGTCTTGCAATTCGTGATTGCCAAAGCCGGGGTTTGCGCGGCCGGCTTGTGCGGCTGGCTTGTGTGGCAGGTTTGTGCGGCCAGCTTGTGCGGCTGGTTTGCACGCCCGGTTTGTGCACCGGGTTCGGGCGCCGGCCGGGTGGCCCTTTGGCAAACACGAATGGCGTGCTGCCCCTGCATTGGGCAGACTGTGCACAACGCATCGGTTTCGATGCTCAACCCCAAATCACCATGACCTTGCCCGCCACCGGCATCCAGGCCCAGCACCAGCAGGCGCTGGACCAGGGCCGCTTTCTGATCCAGCACTGCGGCGCCTGTGGCCGCCATGTCTACTTTCCGCGCGAACTGTGTCCCCACTGCGGCGCGCTGGGGCCCACCCTGGTGGCGCCGGCGGGTGGCGGCAAGGTCACGGCGGTCACCACCGTCCGACGCAAGGCCGAGCTGGGCGGTGACTACAACCTCTGCATGGTCGAGCTTGACGAAGGCGTGCGCCTGATGAGCCGGGTCGAGGGCCTGGCACCGGCGGCAGTGACCGTCGGCCTGCGGGTGCGCGCGCGGGTGAGCTCTGCCAACGATCAAGGCCTGGTGGTGTTCGATGCGGAGCCTGCAGCATGAGCTTCGATCTCAAATCCTTGCGCGGCAGTGCGGCCATTGCCGGCGTGGCCACCTTTGGCTGCGGCGAGTCGCCCGGCTTCACCGAGATGGAGCTGCTGGCCCGGGCCGCCCACGCGGCAGTGGCCGACGCCGGCCTGACGATGGCCGACATCGACGGTGTCTGCACCGCCAGCGTGCTGTCGACGATGTGGCCGATGCCGGTGATCGAGTACCTGGGGCTCAACCCCAGCTTCATCGACGGCACGATGCTGGGCGGCTCCAGCTTCATCGCCCATTTGATGCCGGCCATGCTGGCGCTGGCGGCCGGTCAATGCCATGCCGTGCTGGTGTGCTACGGCAGCACCCAGCGCAGCGGCTCCATGAACCGCAAGGCGGTGGCCGAGGCACGCCGCCAGATGGACCCGCAGCCCTACGAGCTGCCCTACGAGCCGGTGATGCCGGTGGCGGCCTACGCGCTGGCGGCCTCGGCCCACATGGCGCGCTACGGCACCACCCGGCGCCAACTGGCCGAAGTGGCGGTGGCCGCCCGGGCCTGGGCTCGGTTGAACCCCGAGGCCTTTGAGCGCGGCCCGCTGTCGATTGACGACGTACTGGGCGCGCGCATGGTGGCCGACCCGCTGACCGTGCGCGACTGTTGCCTGGTCACCGACGGTGCCGGCGCCTTTGTGCTGGTGCGCAGCGACAGGGCGCGCCACCTGCTGCGACCCCCCGTGCATGTGCTGGGCACCGCCACCGCCTGCTGGCACCGGCAGATCTCGGCCATGCCCGATTTGACGCTGACGGCGGCCAGCCAGAGCGGCCGGGCGGCCTACGCGATGGCGGGCCTGAGTGCTGCCGATGTGGACGTGGCCGCGCTCTACGACGCGTTCACCATCAATACCCTCCTGTTCCTGGAAGACCTTGGTTTTTGCGCCAAGGGCGAGGGTGGCGCGTTTGTCGAAAACGGCGCCATCGCGCCGGGCGGCCGCTTGGCCGTCAACACCAACGGCGGCGGCCTGAGCTGCACCCACCCCGGCATGTACGGCATCTTTGCGCTGATCGAGGCGGTGCGGCAGTTGCGCGGCGAGGGCGGCGAGCGCCAGGTGGCGGGCGCTAAAATTGCGCTGGCGCACGGCAACGGCGGAACGCTGTCGAGCCAGGCCACTGCCATCCTGGGCACCGCCGAGACGCTTTGAGCGCCGCGCCGCGCGGCGCGAGGCTCAAAGCCGGACGCGTCGCCACATCTCGGTGACATCGCGCCACCGGTTGCGCAGCCACGCGACAGCCCACCAGCCCAGCCCGGCGATGCTCAGCACCGCGATGACCAGTTCGAGCGGCTTTTCCATATCGAACAGCGACGTTGCCGCGCCGGCCGTGAGGAAAAACAGCACCACGGTGCTGGCGGCGGCCAGCAGCAGCAAGCCCAGCGTGCGCAGCAGAAACCAGACCCGGCGCGACTCCAGCACCGGCGCCACCAGCGAGTCGTGGCTCAGCTCGTAGTAGGCACCGGTGTCGCTGGGCTCGACGCGCAGCAGGCGGCGCTCGACCAACA
>JAYVDE010000144.1:0-2548 GCA_043749575.1 Burkholderiaceae bacterium
GCCCGCGCCTTCGTGGCCCAGGATGGCGGGGAACAAACCCTCGGGGTCGGCGCCCGAGAGCGTGTAGTAATCGGTGTGGCAGATGCCGGTGGCCTTGACCTCGACCAGCACCTCGCCGTCGCGCGGGCCGGCCAGATCAACTTCTTCGATGGTCAACGGGGCGCCGGCTTTCCAGGCGACTGCGGCTTTGGTTTTCATGGCTGAATCGCTTTCTCTAACGCGGTGATGAACATGGCCGGCACATTGAAGCCGGTCTGGTCGGTGATTTCCTGGAAGCAGGTCGGGCGGGTGACGTTGATCTCGGTCAGGCAATCACCGATCACGTCCAACCCCACCAGCAGCAGGCCGCGCGCGGCCAAGGTGGGGCCCAGCGCGCTGGCGATCTCGCGCTCCCGCGGCGTGATCGGCATCGCCACGCCCTTGCCGCCCACCGCCAGGTTGCCGCGGATCTCGCTGCCCTGCGGAATGCGCGCCAGCGTGAACGGCACCACCTCGCCGCCGATCACCAGCACGCGTTTGTCGCCCTTGACGATCTCGGCAAGGTACTTCTGCACCATCACCGTCTGCGCGCCGCCTTGGTTCAGCGTCTCGGTGATCGACCCCAGGTTCAGCCAGTCGGGGCCGACGCGGAAGATGCCCATGCCGCCCATGCCGTCTAGCGGCTTCAGGATGATGTCTTGGTGCTCGGCATGGAAGGCGCGGATGGCGTCGGCGCTGCGGGTCACCAGCGTGGGCGTGATGAATTGCGCAAACTCCAGGATCGCCAGCTTCTCGGGGTGGTCGCGCAGTGCGGCGGGCCGGTTGAAGACTTTGGCACCCTCGCGCTCGGCCTGGCCCAGCAAATGGGTGGCGTAGAAGAACTCGCTGTCGAAGGGCGGGTCTTTGCGCATCACGACGGCGTCGGTGTCGGCCAGCGCCAGTTCGGCTTGGCTGACCACGTTGAACCAGGCGTGTTCATCGCCGGTCAGGGTGATGGCCCGCGCGCCACGCGCCACCACCCGCGCCCCGCGCAGCCACACCAGGTCGGCCGGCCCGCAGGCCCAGATCTGGTGACCACGGCGCGCGGCCTCGCGCATCATCGAGAAGGTGGTGTCCTTGTAGGTCTTGAAGGACTCCAGCGGGTCGGCGACGAACAGCAATTTCATGTCTAGGCTTTCAGGCGCAACGGCCAACAGAGAATCAACGGGCTTTCAACTCAGCGGCCGCCGCGGAACCGGCTTTGCCGGGCCGCTGACGGTGCCCCGGGACTGAAAGGACTCTTGCGGGTCCGGGGGAGCGCCGAAGGCGCTTCGGGGGGGGCACTTTCTCCAGTTTTGCACAGCGAGCGTGAGGCTGCCTGCGACCACGCCCCAGAAGGCCGCGCCGATGCCGGCCACGCTGATGCCCGACAGCGTGACCAGAAAAGTCAGCGCCGCGGCGTCGCGGTGGCGCGGCTCGGCCAGCGCCTGGGCCAGGCCACCGGCGATGCTGCCCAGCAAGGCCAGCCCGGCCACCGTGGCCACCAGCTCTTTCGGAAACGCCGCCAGCAGCGCCACCACCGCGCCGCCGGCCAGCCCCAGCACGGTGTAGAAAATGCCGGCCACCACCGGCGCGGTGTAACGCTTGGCCGGGTCGGCATGGGCCTCGGGGCTCATGCAGATGGCCGCGGTGATGGCCGCCAGGTTGATCGCGAAGGCGCCGAACGGCGCCAGCACCAGTGTCACCAGGCCGGTGGCAGTGGTCACCGGTGAGACCGGGATGTTGAAGCCCGCCGCCCGCTGCGCCGCCACGCCGGGCAGGTTCTGCGAGGCCATCGTGACGATGAACAGCGGCAGCGCCACGCCCACCACGCTGCCCAGGCTGAACTGCGGCAGCACGAACACCGGGGTGGCCCAGGCTGCGGGGCCCAGGTCCAGCAACGGGCCTAACACCAAACGGCCCTGCAGCGCGGCCACCGCCACGCCCGCCAGCAGCACTCCTGGCACGGCGAAACGCGGCCACCAGCGCCGGCCGGCCAGGAAGGCCAGCGCCATCACCACCAGGCCGGGCGCGGTGCGGGCCGACAACACGGCATCGAGCCCGAAGCGGGTCAGCACGCCGGCCAGCAGCGCGGCGGCCACCGCCATCGGCAGCCGGTCCATCACCCGCTCGAACCAGCCGGTGGCGCCGACCAGGATGATCAGCGCCGCGCAGACCATGAATGCGCCGGTCGCCTCGGCCAGGTCCAGGCCCTGGGTGGCGGCCAGCAAAGCCGCGCCGGGGGTGCACCAGGCGGTGAGCACCGGCTGGCGGTAGTGCAGCGACAAGGCGATGCAGGACACTCCCATCGCCAGGCCCAGCGCCCACAGCCACGACACGGTCTGCGCGGTGCTGGCGCCCAGCGCCTGCGCGGCCTGGAAGACGATGGCCACCGAGCTGGTGTAGCCCACCAGCACCGCGACGAAGCCGGCCACCACGGCCGAGGCCGACAGCGACAGGTCGCGCCACCAAGGCGGCCGCGCTGCGGCCATTCAGATCTCGACCTTGGCGCCCAGTTCGACGATGCGGTTGCTCGGCAGGTTGAGAAAAT
>JAYVDE010000145.1:0-2540 GCA_043749575.1 Burkholderiaceae bacterium
GCCGGCGGCGTGCTGCGCGGCGCCGGCGCCGGGCGCGCCACGGCCGGTGCCGGCGCGACGCTTGCTTGGGGTCCGGCTCCCGCAGCAGCCAACCCGGCCGCTGCCGGCGCGGCGCTGATCACCGGCGCCACGGGCGCGGCGGCTTGCACCGGCGGCGCCATGCGGCTGCCTGGTGGGTCGAACAGCAGCGTGAATTCACGCATCAGCCGGCCGGAAGTGGAATTCAGCTCGAGGATGATCTCGACAAAGGGCTCCTGCACCGCACGGTCGCTGGTCACCCGCAAATAGGAGCGGCCATCGGCACGGCGTGCCAGCGTGGCCTGGGCGCCCGACAGCACGGCGTTGTAATCGACACCGGCGGCGCGAAAGGCCTCGGGCGGCGCAATGCGCACCTGCAGGCTAGCCGCCTCTTCGGGGCTCAGGCTGGTGATGTCGATCTCGGCCCGCAGGCCTTCGCCCAGCGCGGACTGCACGTTCAATCGGCCCAAGCCCAGCGCCTGGGCATCGAACGCGGCAACCGTCAGCGCCGCGAGCGCGGCCGTTGCCAGCACCGTGCGGGCAGCGAGGTAGGGGCGGTATTTCAAGGCGTCTCCACAACAGCACCGGTGGGCCCTGCCAGGGCCCACCGCCAGGGGAAATATTCGGGGTCTGGCGCGGCGCCTGGATACAAAACTCGATACATGGTCAGCGCGATGGTCTCACGTCAAACGCCAGAACTCCCCCAGCATCAAGCATATAGGCTGGCATGTTCATGCAATGCCTGACATGAGGGCCGGCTTCAAGTTGGCGCAAGCGAACGCTTGCCAAATGTTGCTGCCGGGCAACGTGACCCGCCGGCAAGCGCGCCGTTGGCATCAGGCCTCGACCAGGATGCGCAGCATGCGGCGCAGCGGTTCGGCCGCGCCCCACAGCAGCTGGTCACCGATGGTGAAGGCGCCGAGGTACTCGGGGCCCATCGCCAGCTTGCGGATGCGGCCGACCGGGATGGTCATCGTGCCGGTCACGGCCACCGGCGTCAGGTCATGCATCGTCGCTTCGCGGGTGTTGGGCACCACCTTCACCCAGGCGTTGTCGGCGGCGATCATCGCCTCGATGTCGGCCAGTGGCACGTTCTTCTTCAGCTTGAAGGTCAGCGCCTGGCTGTGGCAGCGCATCGCGCCCACGCGCACGCAGAAACCATCCACCGGCACCGCCGGGCTGCCAAAACCCGCACCCTGGCCGAGGATCTTGTTGGTCTCGGCCATGCCCTTCCACTCTTCCTTGGACAGGCCCCAACCGGGTTCATCGCGGGTCTTGCCGATTCCCAGATCCTTGTCGATCCAGGGGATCAGCGAGCCGCCCAGCGGCACGCCGAAATGGGCTGTCTCAGCCGCCGACAAGCCGCGCTGGGTGGCGATGATTTGGCGGTCGATGTCCAGAATGGCGCTGTTGGGGTCGTCGAGCAAGGCCTTGACCGAGGCATTGAGCGTGCCATATTGCGTCAGCAGTTCGCGCATGTGCTGTGCACCGCCGCCGCTGGCCGCCTGGTAGGTTTGGGTGCTCATCCACTCGACCAAGCCGGCCTTGAACAGCGCGCCCACGCCCATCATCATGCAGCTGACGGTGCAGTTGCCGCCGATCCAGTTTTTGCCGCCTTTGGCCAGCGCGTTCTTGATCACCGGCAGGTTGACCGGGTCGAGCACGATCACCGCGTCGTCGGCCATGCGCAGCGTGGACGCGGCGTCGATCCAGTGGCCGGTCCAGCCGGCCGCCCGCAGCTGGGGGAACACCGCGCTGGTGTAGTCGCCGCCCTGGGCGGTGACGATGATGTCGCAGCGCTGGAGCGCGGCGATGTCGAACGCGTCCTGCAGCCTGGTTTCGTTCTTCGTGAACTTGGCAATGGCGGCAGGCGCCGCGCCGCCGGCGTTGCTGGTGCTGAAGAACAGCGGTTCAATCAGCGCGAAATCGCCTTCGGCCTGCATGCGGTCCATCAAGACCGAGCCCACCATGCCGCGCCAGCCAACCAATCCTACGAGTGCCATTTCATTTGCCTTTCCAGTGCTGTCCGGACCCCCCGACTTGCCCGGCTCGCTTCGCCGGGGTCCAGGTGTGGGGCGAGTCGATCCGGAGCTGGTCAGCTCGTGGTGATCTTGGTAATCGTGCTGAATTTGCTGATGGTTTTGCCGCACAGGGCCGCAACCACAGCGTCACCCATCTCGCGGGTGCCCACCCGCTGCATGCCTTCGGACCAGATGTCGCCGGTGCGCAGACCGGCAGACAGCACCGACTTCACCGCGGATTCGATCCGGTCGGCGGTGTCGGCTTGGTTCAAGGAGTAGCGCAGCATCATGGCAACCGACAATATTGTAGCCAGCGGGTTGGCAAGATCCTTGCCAGCGATGTCGGGCGCGCTGCCGTGGCTGGGTTCGTACAGGCCCTTGTTGGCCTTGTCCAAGGACGCCGAGGGCAACATGCCGATCGAGCCGGTGAGCATCGCCGCTTCGTCCGACAGGATGTCGCCGAACATGTTGCCGGTCACCACCACGTCGAGCTTCTTGGGC
>JAYVDE010000146.1:0-7116 GCA_043749575.1 Burkholderiaceae bacterium
GGTGATCGGCGGCATGGGCACGATGTACGGCGCGGTGCTGGGCTCGGTGCTGTTCGTGCTGGCGCAGAACTACCTGCAGGACCTGCTCAAGCTGGGCGCCAGCGCGCTGGACGGCGTGCCGGTGTTGTCGCAGTTTGTCTCGCCCGACCGCTGGCTGCTGTGGCTGGGCGTGCTGTTCGTGTTGTCGGTCTACCACTTCCCGACCGGTGTGGTCGGGCGCTTGCGTGCGCTGGCCTTGCGCCAGAAAAATGATTCTCAGGAGGAGAAACCATGACCCGATTCCGTTCGTTGAACCTGGCTCGCCCCGCGAGGCCGCTGACCGTCACACCACTCGCGGCCCTCACGCTGGCCAGCGCCGCGCTGCTGGGCGGCTGCGTCTTTGGCGGCGCTGACGACGTCGAGATCAGCGTCAAGCCGGCCTATGTCGGCAGCGTCAGCCGCCTGCACTACGACGGCGCCAGTGACGACTTGCTCACCGCCGGCCTGGGCAAGAGCGGTCTGGGCAATCCGGCCCAGTCGCCCGCGGTCTCGGCCGTGCCCACGGCGGCCGAATTGCGCCGGCTGGCCATCGTCAACAGCTACCGGGCGCTGATCGACACCACCACGGCCGGTGGTTTTGGGGTGTTCTACGGCCCCAACGTCGATGCTGCTGGCACGGCAGGCAGCGGCGAAGGCAAGATTGCCGGCACCGAATACATCGCCTACAGCGATGACGGCTCGGGTACCCGCAATGTCACGCTGCTGGTGCAAGTGCCCGACAGCTTCAACCCGCTGCAGCCGTGCATCATCACCGCCACCAGTTCGGGATCGCGGGGCGTCTACGGCGCCATCACCACCGGTGAATGGGGCTTGAAGCGCGGCTGCGCGGTGGCCTATACCGACAAGGGCACCGGCGGTGCGCCACACGACCTGGCCAACGACACCGTGCCGCTGATCGATGGCACGCGCGCCGGCGCGGCCGCTGCGGGCAGCGCGGCGCAGTTCAACGCCGGCTTGAGCGCCGCCGACCTGGCGGCCTTCAATGCCGCGTCGCCCAACCGCTTTGCCTTCAAACATGCCCATTCGGGCCGCAACCCCGAAAAGGATTGGGGCTTGTTCACGCTGCAGGCGCTTGAATTTGCCTTCTGGGCGCTCAACGAGCAATACGGTCCGGCTTTGGCCAACGGCCAGCGCCAGCGCAGCATCACACCGGCCAACACCCTGGTGATCGCCTCCAGCGTGTCCAACGGCGGCGGCGCGGCGCTGGCCGCGGCCGAGCAAGACACGGCCGGCCTGATCGACGGCGTCGCGGTGGCCGAGCCGGCGATCGAGATGCCCGCCGCGCCCGGCGTGCAAGTCCAGCGCGGTGGCGTGCTGGTGGCCACCAGCGCCAAGACGCTGGTCGACTTCACCAGCTACGCCAATCTGTACCAGGCCTGCGCGTCGCAGTCGGCGTCGCTGGCGGGGTCGCCGGGCAACTACGTGGTGGCGGCCTGGGCGGCCAACCGTTGCGCGTCCTTGAAGGTCAAGGGCCTGCTCAGCGCGACCACGCCGGCGGCCCAGGCCGACGAGGCGCTGCAGAAACTGCGGGCCTACGGCTGGGAGGCCGAGTCCGACCTGCTGCATGCCTCGCACATCGCCTTCGAGGTGGCGCCGGCGGTTACCGTCACCTTTGCCAACAGCCTGGCGCGCGCCAGCGTCAAGGACAAGCTCTGCGGCTTCAGCTTTGCCGCCACCACCAGCGCCGGTCTGCCCACCGCGCTGGCCGCCGGCCTGCCGGCGATGTTTGCCACCGGCAACGGCGTGCCGCCGTCGGCCGGCGTGCAGCTCATCAACGACCGCAACCCCGGTGCGCCGCTGCGCGACCTGTTCTCGTTCTCGCCGTCGACGCTGTCGCAAGACTTCAACCTGGACGGCGCGCTGTGCCTGCGCAACCTGTTGACCGGCAGCGACGCGGCGGCCCGGGCGCTGCAGGCCGGGCTGGCCGACACCCGCCGCAACGGCCGTCTGGGCGGCCGGCCGGCGATCATCGTGCACGGCCGCAATGACGCGCTGCTGCCGGTCAACCACACCTCGCGGCCCTACACCGCGCTGAGCAAGGTGGCCGACGGCGCCAGCAGCCAGCTGAGCTACATCGAGGTCACCAACGCCCAGCACTTCGACGGCTTCATCGGCCTGCCGACGATCCTGCCGGGCTACGACAGCCGCTTTGTGCCGCTGCACCTGTACCTCAACCGCGCGCTCGATGCGGTGTGGGCCAAGCTGAAGAACGGCACCGCGCTGCCGCCCAGCCAGGTCCTGCGCACGCTGCCGCGCGGTGGCGTGGCGGGCGCCGCACCGGCCTTGACGGCGGCCAACGTGCCGGCCATCGCCGCCAACCCGGCCGCCGCCGATGCCATCACGATGAGCGGCACCACGCTGGTGGTGCCTGACTGAGCGCAGCGGCGGCACGCACAGCCCTGCGCACGGAGCCCGGCGATGACCCCCACCTCCCGCTACCTCGTCTGCGAAGGCCGCGAACTGCGCATCACCGAATGGGGCGCCCAGCACCCCGAGGTGGTGGTCGCCTGGCACGGCCTGGCGCGCACCGGGCGCGACATGGACGACATCGCCGCCCACCTGGCGCAGCGCTGGCGGGTGATCTGCCCCGACACGCTGGGCCGTGGCCTGTCGCAGTGGAGCCCGCTGCCCGACGACGAATACCAGCTGGCGTTCTACGCCGCCCAGGCCACGTCGCTGCTCGACCAGCTGGGCATCGCCCAGTGCGCGTGGCTGGGCACGTCGATGGGCGGCGCGATCGGCCTGCATGCGGCGCATGGCGCACTGCGCGGTCGCATCAACCGGCTGGTGATGAACGACATCGGGCCCGAGCTGGCGGCGCCGGCGGTCGAGCGCATCCGCAGCTACGCCGGCAGCCCGCCGGCCTTTGCCACGGTGGGCGAGCTGGAGCTGTACTTCCGCAGCATTTACAAGCCCTATGGCCAGCTGAGCGACGCGCAGTGGCTGCGACTGACCGAGACCAGCACCCGCCGCTTGCCCGACGGCCGGGTGACGCCGCACTACGACCCGGCGATGGTGCGCCAGTTCAGCGCCCACCCGAACGACTACGACCAGTGGGCCGCCTGGGATGCGATGACGATCCCGGTGCTGGTGCTGCGTGGCGCTGACAGCGACCTGCTGCTGCCCGACGTGGCCGAGGCCATGCGCAACCGCGGCCCGCGCGCGGTGGTGGTCACGATCGCCGGCTGCGGCCACGCCCCGGCACTGAACACGCCGGCGCAGTTTGCTTTGGTCGAGCGATTTTTCAGCGGTTGAGGGGGCAGGAGCGCAGCGACGTGGGGGCCACAACCCCCTCAGCGGCGGAAGCGGCCATCAGCTCCGATGATCGCCAGGTCGGCGTAGTCCAGGCCGGTGTGGTCGGTGGCGCTGTAGCTCAGCTCCAGGCCGCCGAGGTCGTAGCGATTCAGGCTTTCCAGCGCGCGCTGCAGGCCGCTGCGGCTCAGGTCGCGGGCGGCGGCGGCACGGCGCAGGCCTTCGGTCAGCACCTTGGCGGCGGCAAAACCCTCCAGCAGTGCCGGCGTGATCTCGGGCGCCTTGGCGCCGCGCGCCTGCGCCAGGTCATGCGCCTCCTTGACCATCGGCGTGCCGAACGAGCGTTCGGGCGGCAGCACCTGGCTGACGATGACGCCCCGGGCCAACTCGCCCAGCGACTTGACGAAGCCCGCCGACGCATTGTTCGACAGCGTCAGCAGCTGCGCTTTCGAGCCGGCCGCGCGCAGCGCCCTCATGCCGTCGGCCACCGCGGTGCCCGAGCCGATGAACAGCACCGCCTGGGCCTCGCCCGCCATGATGCGCGGCACGATCTTCGAGAAATCGGGCTTGGCGCGGTCGTATTGCTCATGCAGCACCGGCCTGGCGCTGGCGCCGAAGCCGCGCAACGCGCCCACCGCGGCGTCTTCACCGAAGCTGTCGGCGACCTGCACGATGGCGATGCGCTCGACACCGATCTGCGTCAAGTGCCTGACTGCCCGCTCGGCTTCGCGCTGGTAGGTGGCGCGCACGTTGAACAGCCAGGGGTTCACCGGCTGGTGCAGCACCATCGCGCCGGTGCTGGGCCCCACCAGCGGCACTTTTGCCACGCTCAGCAGCGGCAGGATGGCCTGGTTGTGCGGCGTGCCGCGGGTCAGGAACAGCGCGATCACGCCCTGGTCAATCAGCGTCTTGGCGTTCTCGGCGGCCAGCTTGGGGTCGAATTTGTCGTCCAGCGAGACCAGCACCAGTTGCTGCCCGCCGATGCCGCCGCGCGCGTTGACGGCGTCGAAGTACAGCCGGGCGCCCTCGGTGGCCTCGATGACGGAGGCCGCCACCGCGCCGGTCAGTCCTGCGGTCTGGCCGATGCGGATCTGGGCCTGGGCCTGGGCATGGACCCCGCCGCGGGTGCCCAGCAGGGCAAGCAGACCGGTCAGCAAGAGGCGGCGTGACGGCATGGAGCGGTCCTTGAGCGGGGCGTCGGGGCTTGATTGTGGCCAGTTCTCGGCAGCCCGCCAGCGCGCCACTGGTGAAAGGAGGTTTCATCATCGACCCCACACCGGCGTTGTTCGGGATGGCGGTGGCCGGCACGAAGCGACAGCATGAGGCCATCGGGAGGCGACAGACCGGCGTGGGCACCACCGCGCGGCGGCCTCGAGGAGCGTTGATGCATCGTTTTGAATCGAAAACCGGGCGCCTGTGGCCGGCCTGGCCACCGCGCAGGCCCAGGGTGCTGGCGGCGCGTTGCGGGGGCCTCGTGCTGGCCGCTGCCAGCCTCGGTGCGCCCTCGCACGCCCAGCCGGCCAGCGCCGCGCTGCCGACCCCGGCGCCGGTGGCCGAGGCCGAGGCCACCACGCTGGTGAGCGGCTTCGACCTGCAGGGCAACAGCTTGCTCGACCCGGCCGCGCTGCAGGCCTTGCTGCAACGCTGGTTGGGCCCGCGCACGCTGGCCGAGCTGGGCCAGGCCGCGCAGGCGGTGCAAGCGCAGTACAGCCGGGCGGGTTACGGCGCGGTGGTGGCCTACCTGCCGCCACAAGCGGTGGCCAACGGCACGGTGACCATCGCCGTGCTCGAAGGCCGTTTGGCGCGGGTCACTGTGCAAGGCCAGCAGCGGCTGTCGGCCGAGCGGGTGCGCGCGGCGCTGCCCACGCTGGTCGAGGGCCGCACGCCGCAGCTGAGGCGCATCGACGCCGAGCTGCAGATCGCCAACGAAAACCCCGGTCGCAGCTTCGGTGTGCTGCTCGGTCCCGGCGCCGCGCCCGGCGAGGTCGAGGCCACGGTCAAGGTCGCCGAGACCGCCGTGCAGCGCTTCACCGGCGCGCTCGACAACTCGGGCAACCATGCCACTGGCCGCTACCGGCTGAGCCTGGGCTGGTTGCATGCCGACCTCAGCGGCCATGACGACGTGCTGAACGCGCAGCTGCAGTTTTCGCCCACCGAGTTGAAAGCGGTGCAGGTGCTCAGCCTGGGCTACCGGCTGCCGCTGGTGCGCCAGCTGGCCGCGCTCGACCTGTTCGCGGCCTATTCCGATGTCGACGGCGGCATCCAGCCCTCGGCCGCCGGCGACCTGCGCTTTGCCGGCCAGGGCCGCATCGTCGGCGCGCGTGGCACGGCCTATTTGCCGCGCTGGGGCGAGGTCGACCAGCGGCTGACCGCCGGGCTTGAATCGCGGCTCTACCTCAACAGCTGCCAGGTGGCAGGCCTGCCCGATGGCGCTTGCGGGCCGTCGGGCAACAGCGTGGTGGTGCAGCCCCTGTCGGTCGACTACCTCGCGCAGGCCGGTGGCGCGCTGCCGGCGTCGCTGCAGGTCGGCGTGGTGCACAACCTGGCGCTGGGCGGTCACCACGGCACGGCAGCCGATTTCGAGGCGGTACGGCCCGGTGCCAGCCGCCGCTACACCGCGCTGCGCGCCACGGCCCAAGTCAGCTGGTCGCTGGCCGATGATTGGTCGCTGGGGGGGCGCATCGCGTTGCAACACACCGATGATCGGCTGGTGACCGGTGAGCAGTTTGGCCTGGGTGGCGCCGCGTCGGTGCGAGGTTATGCCGACCGTGAACTGTCAGGCGACCGCGGTGTTGCGCTGGCCGTCGAGCTCACCACACCGCGCTTGGCCGCCGACCGCACCGGCGCGGCCGACCTGCGGCTGCTGGCCTTTGCCGACGGCGGCCAGGTGCAGAACCAGGGCGAGCTGGCCTGCCGCGCCGGGCAGACCCGCTGCACTCTGGCGTCGCTGGGGCTGGGCGCCCGGCTCGGCTGGCGCACCGTGCAGGCGCGGCTGTTCGTGGCCCAGGCCCGCCAAGACGGCACGGCCACCCGGGCCGGCGACTGGCGCAGTCACCTGGCCGTGAATGTCAATTTCTGAGGCCGCCGGCCCGGCTTGCCGGGCGGCTGCCTGACAAAGCCCTTTAGGGAGTCAAGACCATGAAGTGCCGCCACCCGACCTTCAACGCCACTGCGCCAGGCCGCCGCCGGCCCGCGTGTCCGCGCCCGCTGGCGCTGGCCGCCGCCTGCCTGTTCGCGGCCCAGCCCGGCCACAGCGCCGGCCCGTCGCCGGCTTTGCCCAGCGGCTTGCAGGTGGTGCAGGGCCAGGCCACGCTGGCCACCAGCGGCAACCGGTTGACGGTCAGCAACTCGGCCAATGCGCTGTTGAATTGGCAGCAGTTTTCGATCGACGCCGGCCACGCGGTGCATTTCGCCCAACCTTCGGCCGCCAGCAAGGTGCTCAACCGGGTGGTCGGCAGCGACCCGTCGGCGATCCTGGGCAGCTTGTCGAGCAACGGCCAGGTCTGGTTGCTGAACCCCAACGGCGTGCTGTTCGGCGCCGGCGCGCGGGTCGACGTGGCGGGGCTGGTGGCGTCCACCCTGCAACTCGGTGATACCGACTGGGCGGCCGGCCGCTTCAGCCTGACCGGCAGCGCCAACGGCGTGTTTGGCGGGGTGTCTGGTGGCGTGGCCGGCCTGGCTGGCGGCGCGGCCAGCGTGGTCAACCAGGGCGAGCTGCGCACCGTCAACGGCGGCCGGGTGCTGTTGATCGGCAGTGGCAGCGTGCGCAACGAGGGCCTGATCGCCGCGCCCGACGGCCAGGTGCTGCTGGCCGCCGGCCACAGT
>JAYVDE010000147.1:0-2536 GCA_043749575.1 Burkholderiaceae bacterium
GATCGTGTTGTCCTACGTCTGCCTGACAGCGGCCTTCGTGCGCCACGACTTCTCGGTGCTGTACGTCGCGTCCAATTCCAACTCGGCGCTGCCGCTGGCCTACCGCATGGCCGCGGTCTGGGGCGGCCACGAGGGTTCGTTGCTGCTGTGGGTGCTGATGCTGGCTGGCTGGACGGTGGCGGTGGCGCGTTACTCGCGCAGCCTGCCCGGCGTGTTCGTCGCCCGCATCCTGGCGGTGCTGGGGCTGCTGTCGGCGGGCTTCCTGCTGTTCATGCTGGTCACCTCCAACCCGTTCGAGCGGTTGATCCCTGCCGCGGCCGACGGCCGCGACCTGAACCCGCTGCTGCAAGACCCCGGCATGGTGATCCACCCGCCGATGCTCTACATGGGCTATGTGGGCTTTTCGGTGGCCTTCGCCTTCGCCATCGCCGCGCTGATCGGCGGCAACCTCGACGCCGCCTGGGCGCGCTGGACCCGGCCCTGGACCTCGGCGGCCTGGATCTTCCTCACCTTCGGCATCGGCCTGGGCAGCTGGTGGGCCTACAACGAGCTGGGCTGGGGCGGCTGGTGGTTCTGGGACCCGGTCGAGAACGCGTCGTTCATGCCCTGGCTGGTCGGCACCGCGCTGATCCACTCGCTGGCGGTCACCGAGAAACGCGGCGGCTTCAAGGTCTGGACCGTGCTGCTGGCGATCCTGGCGTTTTCGCTGTCGCTGCTGGGCACCTTCCTGGTGCGCTCGGGCGTGCTGTCGTCGGTCCACGCCTTCGCCACCGACCCGCGGCGCGGGCTGTTCATCCTGGCCTTCCTGGTGATCGTGATCGGCGCCTCGCTGCTGCTCTATGCCTGGCGGGCGCCCCGCGTGGGCCTGGGCCAGCGCTTCGCGCTGTTCAGCAAGGAGAGCATGCTGCTGGTCAACAACATGCTGCTGGTCGCGGCCTGCGCGGCGGTGCTGCTGGGCACGCTGTACCCGCTGTTCCTCGACGCGCTGGGCCTGGGCAAGATCTCGGTCGGCCCGCCGTACTTCGACACTGTGTTCGCGCTGATGATGGCGCCGCTGCTGCTGTTGATGGGCGTGGGCCCACTGATGCGCTGGAAGCAGGATCAGCCCGGCCCGCTGGCGCGGCGCTTGCGCTGGGCCCTGGTCGGCGCCAGCGTGGCCGCACTGGCCGCCGGCTGGGCGATGGGCCGCGTCTCGCCGGCCACCACCGGCGGGCTGTTCCTGGCCTGCTGGATCGTCGCGGCCATCGGCGTCGACCTGGTCGAGCGGCTGCGGCCCTTGCCGTCGCAATCCCGCGGCCTGGGCGGCACGGTGTTCGGCCGCGCCCGCCTGCTGCCGCGCGCGGTGGTCGGCATGATGGTGGCGCACTTGGGCGTGGCCTTGTTCGCCTTCGGCGTGGCGATGGTCAAGACTTACGAGACCGAGCGCGACGTGAAGATGGGCCCCGACACCAGCACCGAGATCGCCGGTTTCCGCTTCCGCATGCTGTCCATCAGCGACGTGCAAGGCCCCAACTACAGCGCTGCGCGGGGCCAGATCGAGGTCAGCCGCGGTGGCGAGGTCATCGCCCTGCTGGCGCCCGAGAAGCGCATCTACCGGGTGCAGAGCAACCCGATGACCGAGGCCGATGTCCACAGCAACCTGCTGCGCGACCTGTACGTGTCGATGGGCGAGCGACTGCCCAATGGCGACTGGATCGTGCGGGTACAGCACAAGCCCTTCATCGCCTTGATCTGGATCGGCTGCCTGGTGATGATGCTGGGCGGCGGGCTGGCCGCCAGTGACCGGCGCTACCGCGCCCGGCAGACCGGCGCGGCTTTGTTGCCCAGCGGCACCGCCACCGCAGCCGTGGCCGGGGTTACGGCAATTGTCGCGGCCGGTGCTGCGGCGGGGGGCCCCCGGTGAGGCGTTTCCTGCTGCCGCTGGCGCTGTTTCTGGTGCTGGTGGGCTTTCTGGTGGTGGGGCTGCGGCTCGACCCGCGCGAAGTGCCGTCGCCGCTGGTGGGCAAGCCGGCGCCGGCTTTCGAGGCGGCGGCGCTGGCCCGGCCCGAGGCCACGATCCGCCGCGACGACCTGCTCGGCCAAGTCTGGCTGCTCAATGTGTGGGCCTCGTGGTGCGGCGCCTGCCGCGATGAGCACCCGGTGCTGGTCGACTACGCCCGGCGCGGCGGCGTGCCGATCTACGGCCTGAACTACAAAGACAAGCGCGAGGACGGGCTGGGCTGGTTGAAGCAGTTTGGCAACCCCTACACCGATTCGCTGTTCGACCCCGAAGGCCGCATTGGCATCGACTACGGCGTTTACGGCGTGCCCGAGACCTTCGTGATCGACCGCGCTGGCGTCATCCGCTACAAGCACATCGGTCCGATCACGCCGGCCGTGCTGCGCGACAAGATCGAGCCACTGTTGAGGCAACTCAATGCCTGACCGTTTCAGCCGACCCCTGCCGCGCCGCGGTACCGCGCGCGTCGCCGCGGTCCTGGCCTTGCTGGCCGCACTGGCGTGGCCATGGGCCTGCCGGGCCGCCGACGCCCCTGCC
>JAYVDE010000148.1:0-2532 GCA_043749575.1 Burkholderiaceae bacterium
GATCAACCCGATCGCGATGGAAGAAGGCTTGCGCTTCGCCATCCGTGAAGGCGGCCGTACGGTCGGTGCCGGCGTCGTCGCCAAGATCATCGCCTAACTCAATAAGTGATTGCCGCAGGGGTATAGCTCAATTGGCAGAGCGTCGGTCTCCAAAACCGAAGGTTGGGGGTTCGATTCCCTCTGCCCCTGCCACCCGGCATTCACCGCACTGAAAGCGCTTCGCACACCACGAAACGCAGCACCAAGGCCCTGAAAGCCGTGGCCCGCAGGCTAGCAGATGGCCCGGCGGGCCTCGGCTCTTGCGGACCCGATCTGCCGCGAATCCCGTCCGGGCGATGCGAGTCGGTCGTCAACCACCAAAGTCATGGCTACCAACACCCAGATCGAAACTGTATCCACCGGCGCCGACAAAGCCAAACTGGCCGCAGCCGCGTTGCTGCTGCTGGGCGGTGTGGTGGCCTATTACCTGTTGGGCAAGCAGGATCTCTGGCTGCGTGTGCTGGCACTGCTGCTGCTCGTGGCTGGCTCGGTGGCGATGTTTTTCACGTCCGAGACCGGGCGGCAACTGATCGCCTTCGGCCGCGACGCGGTGAAAGAAACCAAGAAAGTCGTCTGGCCCGCCCGCAAGGAAGCGATGCAGATGACCGGTTACGTGTTCGCCTTTGTCGTGGTGATGGCGCTGTTTCTGTTCCTCACCGACAAGACGCTGGAATGGGTGCTGTACGACCTGATCCTGGGCTGGAAGCGCTAGTGCGCATGCCAGAGTCGTCCACCAAATAGGCAAGCCATGAGCGAATTGATCCCTGACGCCGCATCCATTGCCGCCGAGGCGCCCGCCGCGCCGGCATCGCCGCTGCGCTGGTACGTGGTCCATGCCTACTCGGGCATGGAAAAGGCGGTTGAGCGCAATATCCGCGAGCGCATCGAGCGCGCCGGCATGCACGACAAGTTTGGTCGCATCCTGGTGCCGACCGAAGAAGTCATCGAGCTGAAAAACGGCAAGAAATCAGTCACCGAACGTCGATTTTTCCCCGGCTATGTGCTGGTCGAGATGTTGATGGACGACGAATCGTGGCACCTCGTCAAGCACACCAGCAAGGTCACTGGCTTCGTTGGCGGCGCCAAGAACCGCCCGTCGCCGATTTCGCAAGCCGAAGTGATGAAGATCGTCAACCAGATGCAGGAAGGTCTGGAAAAGCCGCGGCCGAAGGTCGAATGGATGATCGGCGAGTTGGTGCGGATCAAGGAAGGCCCGTTCACCGACTTCAACGGTGCGGTCGAGGATGTCAATTACGAGAAGTCCAAGGTCAAGATCTCGGTCACGATCTTCGGTCGGGCCACCGGTGTTGAGCTGGACTTCGCGCAAGTCGAAAAAGTCTGATTTTCAACCGACCGGTGATGTGGCGCGACCCGGCGCCACCGGTCGGATCAAACAACGGGTCGCGATGACGAGGAGCTTCGTGGATTGACTTCCACGGGCGTTCGAACTCGACAAGGAGCCCTCTGTGGCAAAGAAAATCGTCGGCTTCATCAAGCTGCAAGTGCCTGCGGGCAAGGCCAATCCGTCGCCCCCGATCGGCCCGGCGCTTGGCCAGCGTGGCCTGAACATCATGGAGTTCTGCAAGGCGTTCAACGCCCAGACCCAGGGGATCGAGCCCGGCCTGAAATTGCCGGTGGTGATCACCGCTTACGCCGACAAGTCCTTCACCTTCATACTGAAGTCGCCACCGGCGTCGGTGCTGATCAAGAAGGCTCTCAAGATCGACAAGGGTTCGGGCAAGGCCCACCTTGAAAAGGTCGGCAAGATCACCCGCGAGCAGCTCGAAGAGATCGCCAAGATCAAGATCAAAGACCTGACCGGCGCCGACATGGATGCCGCGGTTCGCACCATCGCCGGCTCTGCCCGGTCGATGGGCATCATCGTGGAAGGGGTCTGACATGGCCAAGCTCACCAAGCGCCAAAAGCTGTCGGCCGGTAAGGTCGATTCGCTCAAGCTGTACGCCTTCGACGACGCGATCACGCTCGTCAAGGATTTCGCCATTGCCAAGTTCGACGAATCGATCGACGTGGCGGTGCAATTGGGAATCGACCCGAAAAAGTCGGACCAGGTCGTGCGTGGCGCTGTCGTGCTGCCCAATGGCACTGGCAAAACCAAGCGCGTGGCGGTCTTCGCCCAGGGTGCCAAGGCTGACGAAGCCCGCGCCGCTGGCGCCGACATCGTCGGCATGGACGATCTGGCCGCCGACATCAAGGCCGGCAAGATGGACTTCGACGTCGTCATCGCCTCGCCCGACACGATGCGTGTCGTCGGCACGCTGGGCCAGATCCTGGGCCCGCGCGGCTTGATGCCCAACCCGAAGGTGGGCACTGTGACGCCCGACGTGGCGCAAGCGGTGCGCAACGCCAAGGCCGGCCAAGTGCAGTTCCGCGTCGACAAGGGCGGCATCATCCACGGCACCATCGGCCGCCGTTCGTTCGATGCGGACAAGCTGCAGGGCAACCTGGTGGCGCTGATCGACGCGCTGACCAAG